>DATFCE010000244.1:0-2891 GCA_035253365.1 Nitrospiraceae bacterium | reverse complement strand
ACCGAGACGCTATGTTCATTGGATTCGAGCGCTGTTTCGTGTGCCATTTGTGATCGCTCCATTTAGTCTTGTCGCTAACTTTACAATTAGCAGGCCAACTTTGTTCGGCGTCGGCTAAAGAACAAACTTCTGAAACGTATGTTGTTTCAAAGGGATCCACAGCCGTAGGCCGACAGCCCGAAAGAGACCTTCTTTGCTTGGAGAACTATTGTCTACGAGCCCAGCGGGCATAGAATGACAACCCTTTGTTTTGTCGTAACTCTTGTCGCAAACAGCTTGTCCGTCTAGAGAGCAGTCTGTCTGTCGGGCAGGAAAGGAGAAGGACTACTTGTAATTCGCTCAGTGGTGCGAGTTCGCTCGATTCTTACGGAACCATCCGCCGGTGCGGTAAGAAGGTTATGGTACTATGGGCCGCCCTACAGAAGACCCAACAGAAGACCAATATCCTCAGATAACGATCTGATGGTCACGATCAACTCCCTCATTACGCGGCATAGCTATCTCCTCATTGCGCTTCCCGGCGTCCTCGTCTTATCGATCGCGATGGTGGTGTCCGAATCAAGCCGAACCATGACAGGGGGAAATTTTACAAACCTGATCAGATCCTTGGTTGATTCGACTCAACATATCGGCGCCGCACAAGTGTTGTCTGAAATCAGATCACGGTATATCTGGTTGGCCATAGTCACGCTGAATATCGTCGTTTCTGTCTATGTCACCGTGCTCTGCGCGTTCATCATGTATCGAACACTTTCACGGCGCCGACTTCTTGTGGTCATGACGGTTGGGGTCATCCTCTGCGCGATCGGCCTGATCAGTGGCTCAAAGACCATGGCTTGTATGTCGCGCTTAGCGACCAGTTGCCGCAGATCGGCGTTATGCTGGCCCCCCGCTGCTCGCCGGACCGCTGGGTTCGCTTCTCATGTCGCCGATCAGGTCCAGGCCAGTAACCGCGCTTCGGTCGGTCGTCCTGACGTGCTGAGCTTGTTGAAGGAGGCATGCAATGGCTGAGAAAAGGCAGAAAGAAGGAAAACGCTCTCCAAAAAAACGTGCCCAAAAAAGCCGTTCACAGGCAGTCGATTCCGGACCTCCGATGGGGCGTGCGACTGTTCCGCCCGCGCTCAATGATCCCAAGCAGCGTTTAGAATGGAAGCTACCCAAGAGCAAGACCAAGCCGGGTCCGTATATGGTCGAACTTAATCTTTTCTACAAAGGAGGCCTGCAAGAAGCCAGTAGGCAATTCGGAGAGTTGTACACACGCGTCCTTGGAGAAAAGGCGAACGCTCGACCGCCTGTGCCGGTTTCTAAAACGTATTATCGCTGCATGATGTCCGTCGACGAATGGCGCCAACTGGTAAAGCAAGATGAGGAAGACCAGGAGGAGACTGGTAAGGTCAATGCGAAGGAGCGTAGGGATCGAGTGATTTATCGCATCTGGCCCGACTTTCCGGTGAAAGCGTTGATTGATCGCTCCGTCGCTACCGTGAAGGCTGACGCCGCATTTCGCTCCTATGAAGCGACAGGCTCCGGGATTGTTTGGGCGGTGATCGATTCAGGCATCGATCAGCACCTGCATTTTGGGCATGAAGAAAAAAATGCTGCCTTCAACACGCTGCTTCACGACGACGTCCGCGAGCTTCATCGAGACTTCACCGGCGACGGAAAACCGACCAAAGAATCAGCCGGATCCGCCCTGACGGATCGCTTCGGCCATGGCACCCATGTGGCGGGAATCATTGCCGGCGGCCTCGGCGAAAAGCTTGAGCCGGGCAAAGACTTCGTCGCGTATGAAAAAGTCTTCGAGTCGACGCCTTCGGGCGAAAAGGTCGGAGAGAAGTTTGTGGAGCGCCCAAGCAGCGCGACGCCTCGGTTCAGAGGTGTCGCGCCGAAATGCAAACTTATCAGCCTCAAGGTATTGGACGACGACGGAAACGGCAGGGCAAGCAACATTATGCTGGCGCTGGAGTACATCCGGGAAGAACTCAACCATGATCCAAAAATCGCGCGCGTGCACGGCGTCAACCTCAGTATCGGCTATGAATTCGATCCTGAAATGTTCGCCTGCGGGCAAAGTCCGCTCTGCGTCGAGGTGGACCGGATGGTGAAGAGCGGCGTGGTGGTCGTCGTCGCGGCGGGAAATACCGGCTACGGTAGAGTCAATGCCTTGCAACGGCAGACGAAGGTCGGGATTTCCAATACGATCAATGATCCCGGCAACGCGGCGCTGGCCATTACGGTTGGGGCGACCCACCGGGAATTTCCTCACACCTATGGGGTCTCCTATTTCTCATCAAAAGGGCCGACCGGAGATGGACGATTAAAACCTGATCTCGTCGCGCCGGGTGAGCGCATCACGTCCTGCGCCGCGGGCAAGAAACTGGAAATCATCAACAACAGCGGTGAGGCGCCGGATGACCGTCCCGCGTATGTCGACGACACCGGCACCAGCATGGCAGCGCCGCATGTCTCGGGCGCCATTGCCGCGTTTCTTTCCATCCGTCGCGAATTTATTCAACGTCCCGAAGAGGTGAAGAAAATTTTTTTAGAGAGCGCTACCCCGCTGGGGAGGGAGCGCTACTTCGAGGGACACGGGTTATTGGACTTGATGCGGGCAATACAATCGGTCTAACAGGATGTTGAAAAAGTCCGCCAGCTTGTTCTCGGCTCGGAAGCTTCCTCAACGGGGACCCTGCCGCCTCACATCTCGGCGGCGCGCACAATCGTGGTGCTCCTTATTCGTCGCACCGTGCGCCCCAGAGGGTACGCGTCCGGAGCTTCCGTCGCCTGCGGCCTCGCTCGGGAAGGGGCGCGTCTCACGGGCAAAGGAGCTGGTCTTGGCCAGCTCGGGGCTGGGGTGGGTGTGATGAGCCGCCTGGGGTGCGGCGGGTGTG
>DATFCE010000243.1:0-3131 GCA_035253365.1 Nitrospiraceae bacterium | reverse complement strand
CTTTGAATCCATAGTTGATTTCTTAATCCCAACAGCAAGTATGCTGACCATCTGGGCCGGCCCTTCTTGGACATCATAGTAGACGCGGAACTTACCGATCCTGAGCTCCCATGGAGCTAGAGGGTTGGGACGCATCGGCTTTCTATTCTCGGTCTCAACGGTCGGTTCATGCGTTAGTTGTTTTTCTACTCCATCTAAAATCATAGCTTGTTGCCGAGCCGTTAGCGCACGAAGGTGCTCTTCCGCATCAGGCGAATATTCAATGTCGTATCGCAGCGATGACCTCCATTAGTACGTACAGTATCAACGTTTTCATAAGAACGCCAGATCAGGCATTGCTCCCACGGTGATCAGCTTGTTACGATGCTACTCTTGACTCCAACGGATACCAGAGTGACTCACGATCCACGGGGCACAGACTCCTCCGGCGACCTGATCATTGAAGGCGCGCGGCAGAACAATCTCAAGAATATCTCTCTTCGTATACCTCACAACGCCGTCACCGTGATTACCGGCGTGTCCGGCTCGGGCAAATCGTCTCTGGCGTTCGACACGCTGTTTGCCGAAGGGCAGTGGCGCTACGTCGAGTCGCTCTCGACCTATGCGCGGATGTTTCTCGAGAAAGTCGATCGGCCCGACGTCGATCGCCTGATCAATATCCGCCCGGCCATTGCTATCGAACAAAAAAATCCGGTCAGGACCGCGCGTTCGACGGTGGGCACCTCTACCGAGATCTATGATTTTCTCCGACTTCTATTCGCAAAAGTCGGACGCCCCGCCTGTCCCGATTGCCATGAGGATGCGCGCGGATACCAGCCGGCCGATGTGGTCGATGAGCTGCTGACGCGATGCCTCGATGCCCGCGCCATGGTCCTGTTTCCGCTCGCTGACGGCAGTCGCGACGCGAGCCTTATCCAATCGCTGCTGATGCGCGGGTTCGTGCGCGTGCGGTGTGGCGACGAGTTGATCGAGCTGCACGCCGGGGCCGCGCTCCCTGCCCGGCATGCCGGAGAGCTGCATGTGATCTTGGATCGACTGATCATCCGACCGGATAATCGCGCGCGCCTGCTCGAAGCGGTTGAAACGGCCTTTCGAGAAGGGAATGGCGCCTGTCGCATCGACATCATCGGTCAACCGCCACAGACCTATAGCATGCGCTTCATGTGCCAACGCTGCGGACGCGCATTTGAGCCGATTCGGCCCGTCATGTTTTCGTTCAACCATCCGCTCGGCGCCTGCCCGGATTGCAAAGGGTTCGGGAACATTCTCAAATATGACGAAGACCTGGTCGTGCCCGATCGCAACCGGTCATTGTCCGAGGGGGCGATCGAACCTTGGGCCAAGCCCAGCACCGATTGGTGGCAGAAGCAGATGCTGACGGCTATGAAGCGCCGCGGGGTCGATCTTACAACCCCCTATGCCAAACTCTCCGATGCCGAGCGGACTCTCCTCTGGCAAGGCGAGGGAAAATTCGAAGGCCTTCAACAGTTCTTCGACTATCTCGAGCACAAGCGGTACAAGATGCACGTGCGGGTTTTTTTAAGCCGGTACCGCAGCCCTTTTTCGTGTCCGGCGTGCCGGGGCACGCGGCTTCGGCCGGAACATCTGCATGTCAAGATTGCCGGACGGGACATCCACGAAGTGTCGTCGTGGACCATCGATCAAACCTTACAGTGGCTGAATGAGCTGAAGCTCTCCGATTATGAAGCGCGGATCGCTCATGATATCGTTCGCCAACTGCGGATGAAGCTCGGTTTTCTGTGTCGCGTCGGCCTCGCCTATCTCACCTTGTCCCGGCAAACCCGCACGCTCTCCGGAGGAGAAGCCCAACGGATTACTTTGTCAAATCAGTTGGGCGCCCGTTTGGTCGGGACACTTTATGTGCTGGATGAGCCGACCATTGGACTGCACGCGCGAGACACCGCGATGCTGGCGGCCATCCTGAAGGATCTCGCCGACGGCGGCAATACCGTGGTCGTCGTCGAGCACGACCGGCACATGATTTTAGCGGCGGATCACGTGATCGAGATGGGGCCGCGGTCCGGAGAGCACGGGGGCACCGTTGTCTGCGCCTTGCCGCGCCAACAGTTCCTCGCCGACACACAATCGGTGACGGCGCGCTACTTGCGCGGCGACGATTGCATTCCGGTTCCGAGGGCGCGCCGCCGGGGCAACGGCAAAAGTCTCATTGTGGCCGGCGCGCGCGAGCACAACCTGAAGGACCTGACGGTCCGCTTCCCGCTCGGCATGCTGATCTGCGTGACCGGTGTGTCGGGGTCGGGCAAAAGCACCCTGGTGGAAGACACCCTCTATCGAGCGGTTGCGCGCGCGTTTCGGACGGAATCGCTGCCGATGGGTCGCTTCCGCGCGATCAAGGGCTTGGAGCACCTACGCGGCGTGCGCCTCATCGACCAGACACCGATCGGACGCACCCCGCGATCCAATCCCGTCACCTATTTGAAGGCGTTCGACGATATTCGAAAGTTATTCGCGGCGCTGCCCGAGGCGCGTCGAGCCGGACTGACCCCTGCCCATTTTTCCTTCAATACGTCCGGGGGGCGTTGCGAACGATGTCAGGGCACCGGCTATCAGAAGCTGGAGATGTATTTCTTTGAGGACATGTACGTCACCTGCGATGCGTGTGAAGGCTGCCGATTTAACGACCAGGTCCTCGGCGTTCGGCTTCGTGGGAAAACCGTCTATGACGTGCTGCGGATGACGGTCACCGAGGCGCAGGCGTTTTTCTCGAGCCTGAGCACGACGCTCGGCGAGAAGCTCCATTTCTTGATGTCGATCGGATTGGGCTATCTGCGTCTCGGCCAGCCGGCCACGACGCTGTCCGGGGGCGAGGCGCAACGCCTCAAGATTGCCGCCGAGCTCAAAGATCGAGGCGCCCGCGATCTGTTGTATGTGCTGGACGAACCAACGACCGGTCTGCATCTCGACGACATCAAGAAGCTGCTCGTCGTGCTCGGCAAACTGATCGACGTCGGCAACACCGTCGTGCTCGTCGAGCACAACCTGGATGCGATCAAGACGGCGGACTGGGTGATCGATCTTGGGCCGGAAGGCGGAGAGAACGGGGGGCAGATCGTAGCGGAAGGCCGGCCCGAGCACATTGCCGGCGTGGA
>DATFCE010000242.1:0-2539 GCA_035253365.1 Nitrospiraceae bacterium | reverse complement strand
TCGCCTGGGGTGGGCGGGTGGAATAGGCCTTTTTCAGCATCCGGACGATCCCCCTCATTTTTCGCGTTCCAGATACCGCGGCGAGAAAAAATCATCCTTGACCGGCTGCTCGGCATCCAGCGCGTCGAAGACCAAGAGCGTGCTGTGGCCGGTCTGGTGGTTGACGATCTCTCGCCGCACCGCCCACCATTTGCGGGCGCCGGCATCGATTTCTTTCACCTCGGGAACGACTTGCGTCTTGAGCGGCCGGCCCGCGGTATCGAAGTATTCCACCTTCTTTTCCATGAAATTGCTCTTTCGAATCCACACGAGCCACTTCGCATAGCCGTAATCTTTCTGAATCTGCTCGGTGGCGGGCACCGACTCGATCACATAGCAGTCCTCGCCATCGAGGGCTTCAGCGCGGACAAACGAGTGCCGGTACGTATCGACTACAGGCACGAGCATGTCGCCGTAGGAGAAATCCGATCCGACGAAGCTGTCTTTCTTGTTATTGGCGACCAGCCGCCGGACCTTTTTCAGCGCGGGCAGATAGATCCACATGTCGTCTTCACCGTCATGGCGCTGAATCTGGAGATATCCCGTGCCCTTCACATCCCCGGGATACAAAAAGCGGATCATCAGCTTGCTGTCGATCCCGTTCGGCTGGAGCGCCGACACGCCGCGCATTTTGCGGACGCGCTGCTGGCCTTTGTCGTTGGTCAACGTCATCGTGCTCTCGTTGACGAGATGCGCCACTTTCGTGGCATAGAAGTTTTTCTCCATGATGTCGCGCGCTGAAAGATCATCGGACCATGCGAGTGAAGGCCATATGATGAGAGCCATCAATCCCGTTGCCAGGTGTGTAGTCGGTTTTTTGATTATGTTCACATCATCCTCTTTCTTTTGATTGGATGACCCGCAAGGTCGATCCCGTGAGATTCACCGGTCTTCCACCGGTTGAAAGAAGGCTCCTAAAAACGAACTGAGGCCGAATCAGGTAGAGCACGGCCGGCAGCAGGACAATGGCAGCCAGACAGCTGACGGCCATAGCGATCGCGACCAAGAATCCCAGGCGCGCATGCATGCCGAAGCCGGTCAACATGAGCACGGCATAGCCGGCCCCCACGGCGAGCGCCACATAGACGACCGCTTTGCCGGCGGTCGCCAACGTGAGACGGAGTGCGCGTTCCGGATCGCCGCTCTGCTGCACTTCCTCCCGCAGTCGATAGATGAGATAGATCGCATAGTCGGCTCCGACACCGACCGCCATGGCGGAAATCGCCGCGGTGGCGATGTCCAAACGAATACCGGTCAGGCCCATGACGCCGAAGTTCGCGATGACGGCGAGCGAGAGCGGGATCAGCACGAACAAGCCGGCGAGCACTGAGCGTAAGACCAGTGAAGAAATCAGATAGATGCTCACGGCAATCACGGCAATGTTAAGCAATTTGCCGTGCACCATGACGTCATTCAAGGCCGCGCCCTGAGCCATCCCTCCGCCGATGCGGACCGTATAGCCAGGCGGAAAGGCACGGGGCACGACGGCGTTCAGATCACTGATGAGGCGCTCGATATACGCGGTGCTGTCGGTTTTGAGATAGGCCCAGATAACCGCCGATCGGTACTCGTAGTCGACATACGTATCGAAATCTCCGGGATCGCCGGACATGGCATACAGTAAAAGGTATTGCGCCGTCAGGTCGCGGCTCTCGGGCAGCCGACTGAATGCCGGGTCATCGGCATGCATGGCCTGATTCATTTTTTTGAGATAATCGGCAAGCGATTGCGTTTTGCCGACCAGTTCGTACTGCGTTTCCAAGTGGCGCTGGACCGTTTCCATGGCGGTGAGCACTTCCGGATCTTTAATCGAATCCGCGTCGGGACCTTGGACCAGTAAGTAGAGTGTATTCGTGCCGCCCATGGCGGCGTTCAACGGAACGTCGTCCTGCCGGACCGGGCTGCCCTCGGAGAAATTTCCTTTCAGGCTGTTGTCCACCTTCAGGAGGACGATACCGATGGCCAACACGGCCATAGCGAGAGTCCACCCGCCGAACAACGTCCGCCAGCGACGGGCAATGATGAGATCGGCAATGACGGTCGTCACGCGGTCCAACAGGTCTCGCCGCTGTTCATGTTCCGTCTCGCTGCCCTTGGGGGCGGGAAGCAGCGATCGGAACGCCGGGATGAACGTCATCTCCAACACGATGGCGGAGAAGATGCCGATGGCGGTGAAAATGCCGAAGATGCGAATCGTGAGCGTGGGAAACGCCGCGAGGGCCAGAAAGCTCACGACGGCGATGCTGCCTGCCGTGAGCATCACCGGTCCGATCTTGACGAAGGATTCGATGACGGCCGCCGGGCTGTCGTGTAATCGCCCGTATTCTTCGTAATAGCGCTTGAGAATCTGCACCGAATGGCCGGCGGCAACCGCCATAATTAAAATAGGAGTCGTCGCATTGAAGGCGTCCATGGGAATGGAGAGGAGGCCCATGACACCGAGCCCCCACACCACGCTCATCAGCGCCGTGACGATCGGCACAAGCATCCCTTGCACAGA
>DATFCE010000241.1:0-11831 GCA_035253365.1 Nitrospiraceae bacterium | reverse complement strand
CTTCCACTCGTTGGGAAAGTCGGGAGTATCGACACCCTGGACACCGGGCTTGACTTCCAAGCTACCTGCTCCACCCACAAACAGCAGTCGCTTCACGCCGGCCTTCTTCACACCATCAAGAATGGCTCGTGTGCCCTTGATCTGTTGGTTGTAGAGATCAGGGTTGTGCCATCCGGGATTGAAGGCACTGATGACGGCATCCTGACCCGTGATCAAGCGGGCCACCTCATCCTGGTGGTAGACATCCCCTTTCTGCGGGCGAAGCTTCGCGTGCGGCTGTAGCTTTTCCGGATGCCGCACAATGGCCATGACCTCATGGCCGCGATCCAACGCTTCCTGCAAAATAGCCGATCCCACAAACCCGGTTGCCCCGATCAATGCGATCTTCATCGTCAACCTCCGGTCAGATCTTTGTTCCATTCCATTCCGTTGCCGAGACAGATACCGGCGTCTTCCTTTGACATTCTCCGCGAACAATTCGATGAAGCCGCTATTGTTCGCACTCGGAAAGCTGAACGGCCTTGTTCGCATTATCGTCCTCCATACAGGTAGAGACCGGAAATGTCGAGCAACGAAGGCGCCCTGCGATCAGGGTAGCGTTCCAACAATCGGGCTTTTAATTCGTTCGTCGTGCGAGCCGACGCAAGGACCGGTATCGCGTCTTTCAAGTAACCGATGTTGTCACCATATACGCTCTTGTCTGTCGGTTCGCCGTGTCCGACCAGCACCGTGTCGTATCCATCGAGCGTCTGCAATGATTCCAGGATGGTGATCCAATGCTGCGGCGTATTATTGCCCAGAAACAGATGCACGTTATTGAAGGCCAAATCCTGCGCGATCACCGTCCGCGCTTCGGGGAGCTTGATCAGGAGATGGACATCGCCCTCCGCATCGGTGAGACGCTCGTACTCATAGCGGACTCCGTCGATGGTCTCGACTCCCGGTTTCATGACATGCCCCGGAGCGACCGCCGCGGTGGGAACAAGATCGCCGAAGCTCTGGCGGAGCGCATCCAGTCGTTCGTGGCCCTTTTGGGTAATGAATTGGCTGGTGTCGGCGAGACTGTAGATCGGGAGGTCGGCGAACTCCGCCAACCCGAACCAGTGATCGGGATGCGCATGCGAGACAATGACCCGCTGAATTGGTTTTCCCACGCTGTCGGCATAGCGACGCAGTTCCCGGGCATAAGGAAGGAAAAATTGCGCATCGACCAGCACGAGTCCATGCCGGCCCTCGATGAGCTGACTGGTGACGAAGGTGCTCTCTTCGGGACTGATATACGTGTGAATCCTGACTCCTGGTTTCTCTGTGATGATAACCTTGCCTTTCGAAGAGGGCGCCTGACTCGCGGATCCATGGGTGCCGCAGGCGACGGTGGCCATCCCCATGAGGGTCAGCACGACCAGCATGAACCGACTGATAGGTGTACCCGTAGTACTCGTCATGTCTGTCCTCCAAGCAATCGATCAGTCGGGTTCGGCCGCCGGCGCGCTTCAGCTCTTCCAGCCTCTGTTGCGCGGCAGCTCCCTTTGCACGGACGGCTACGATTTCTTACTGGTATGCGATCTTCACATCGGCCTTGGCCAGGTCTACCCGCGCCTACCACTGCTTGATCCTAGCCTGAATTTCCTTGAACTCCACCTCGCATGGCCGGCGCTCATCGAACGAAGTTCCGCTTCGAGCTTGTCCTGATACACTTTCTTCGCTTCCAAGTCCCGGCGGGCTTCTTTGGTTTCCATGGTCCACCCTTCTGGCCTAATACCCGTCTGATTACATGTCTGAGACAAAGTCCTCCTTCCACCATGCCGCATCGAGCCCGCCGCCCACAGCCTCCAGGCGCCCCCAGTGGCCGGTCAGCGAATGATCTCGACATCCTCGAGTTTCTTCGGAGGCAGCCGATCCACCACCTGCAAGTGATTGATCACTTTCTTGACCCCTCGGACGCCCTGAGCCGCTTTTTCGGCTGCATTCTTCGAGCGGTCATCAAGGACGTCGCCCTTGAGGGTCACCTCGGCCTGACGCACTGAGATCCGGACGGTTGGATTGTTTTCGAGCGCAGGGGTCTGCTTAAAAGCTTCCCAGACATCCCGTCTGATCTTGTGGTCGGGCAAAAGTGCCGGCTCCACGATGATGTCGTTCCTCACGCTGTGCACGCCTGGCACCGTGCTGGCGATCGTCTCGGCCCAGCCCTTTTCCTCTGGGCTTGCGACCTCACCGAATAATGTGACGTTGCCCTTGTCGACCTTGACACGCAACTCCTCCCAGTTAATGCGACCGTCCTCTCGCAATTGCAGTGCGATCTTCGACTGGACCATTTCATCCGACATATTGGATTCCGTCGCTGCAAAGAGTGCTGCCGGGGCGGCGACGCCTATCCACAGCAAGACGCTCGTCCAGACCACTATTTCATTCAGCTTCCGCATGGTTGTTCTCCTCACTGTATCTATGAATCGTGTGTTGCACAGGCACGCGGGCACCATCATGCGGCCGGCATACCGACGGGTACCGTCACCCAGAGGCTTCTTCGATCATGAGGCCTTCGCCGGTTCGACTTTCTTACCGAATTTCTCGATTTCCTCTCCCACATAGTCGATCCCCTTGCCGACCTCGGCGGGCACCCAGCCGGTGCCTTCGATCAGTTTGCCGGCGAGGAGGCGTGTGTCCTTAATGGCCTTCGCCCCTGCGGCTTCCGCTTTATGCCCGGTCCAGATCAAGCCCCGGTCAAAATGCTCCGCCGCCGCTTGCAGATCCCGCCCGACCTTGTGGGCCGCTTGCTCCGCCTGGTTCGTCCATGATTCTTTGGCCTTCACGTGATGGTGGTGAGCGAGGGCCTGGTGAGCACGAGCGAAGGCCTCATCGAGTCGCTTCACGGAGGTGATGGTGCCTCGTTCTACGCCTTCGGCCAGTTTTGCCAATTCATGGCCGGATTCTTCCATCAGCTTTTTTCCCTCTGCCGTAGCCCGACCCGCTTCCAGTTTCAGAAAGGCCTCACCTTTTCGGATCTGTGCGGCCGCCTTTTTCAGATCCTTCTTAAGAAAGGCTTCGTGAGCTCGATGGAAATGCTCTTCCGGCTCATCATCTACAACAAACCACACGTCCTCTTCGACAAGGATATAGCCCTCAGGGGCTTTCGGCGGTCCAGACTCGGCTCCAACCCCTACAGGCGTCATTCCAACTGTGATCGCAATCGCAAGTCCACACATGTTCGAACGCATGATTGTCCTCCTTCCGCGCGCATGGAATCGACGCGCTCCGTATCGGATCATGACGAAGATAGCCGGCCATTGTCTCTCACTCTCATCCCGATCGCCGCGTCGACTGTTGTTCGAAGAGTGCGCTCGCGTGAGCTGCCGCCAGGCGTTCTTGAATCTCCTGGGACGACAGCTCACGGACATTCAATGCGAGCATGACCAGCCAGACGCCGTTAAAGGCCATGTCGATCGCGACGAGCGTCCCGATCAACCAGAGGGCGGATTCCGGCCATTGGACCCACACGAGAATGCCGAGCAGAAACGTGACAATTCCGCTCAGGAGCAGCCATCCCCAACTCGGCGGTCGGAGCATCATGGCTCCCATCGTCCGGAACAGTCCGACGGCCAGAAAGAACGCGGCGAGTAGAAGCGTCAGGGATTGGGCTCCGGCTAGGGGGTGCACCGCCATCAATAGCCCGGCGGTGACATAGAGCACGCCGACCAAGAGGTCCAGGAGGAATCCGCCCCACTTGGACGTCTTAAAAGCGTGAACGGTCTGGAAAATTCCCCCGAAGAAGAGCGCCACTCCAAATACAAAGACGGAGGCCAGCGTCGTGAAAACCGTATAAGCCAGAGCGATCGTGCCGAGCACCAGGAAGGCGATTCCCGAGGCGAGAAAATATCGCCAATGCTTTCGCACTGTCTCAAGGCCAACGAGAATCTGATTTTCAACAATGTCCTTGATTGAGCCGGGATTCATGTGACATCTCCTCTCATCCTTACTATTGGTGGCTGCGTAACGTCGATGAGCGAGCCCGATGCGGATCTTGCCGCCTCATTCATGAGGCGGCAGTCCCGACATGTCATGTCGCCTTCCTCGCAGGGACCTCACGTAATCTTGATTTCAGTGCTCTTGGGTTTGGCCTTCTCGGATTTGGGCACGTGTACCTTCAGGACACCGTCCTTGAAGTCAGCCGCGACTTTGCCTTCGTCAGCGTCTTCCGGAAGCATGAAACTCCGTGTAAAACTCCCGTACGCGCGTTCGACGCGATGATATTTTTTGTTTGTCTCTTCTTTCTCGTACTTCCGTTCTCCTGTAATTGTGAGGACGTTATCATTAACCGCTAGCTTCACGTCTTCTTTCTTGACCTCGGGCAGTTCGGCCTTAATAAGGTATTCCTTGTCATCCTCCGCGATGTCCACGAGTGGCGCCCACTCGGCGACAGTCATCTCTTCCTTGCCGCCTTCCGGACGGGCTTGGTGACGGCCGAAGAATGTGGCCAACCGGTTCTCCATCTCCTCCAGTTCCTTGATCGGATGCCAACGTGTCTTCAATGGCTCCCAGCGCGTAAGTACATTCATGGTAAACCCTCCTTTTTGATGAGTGGTGGCTTCATTCATCCTCTATCCAACCTACCAGTGCCAAACCAGTCTGCGAGGGTGCGCTCTTCACGCCCTGGCCCCCGGCTTCACTCCACGCTGCCTGGCTACCGACAAACAGCAGTCGCTTTACGCCGGCATTTTTTACCCCACTAATAATGGCTCCGGGGGAGAGGGGCCTCGCTACAGCGCCCGTAAGAACGCGGTGAGCGCCGCTTTCTCTTCCCCATTCAATTTGAGTTCCAGCACCAGATTGAAGAACTCTACCGTATCCTCCAATGTCGGAAGCCGCCCATCATGGAGATAGGGCGGTGAGTCCTTGATGCCGCGCAAGACGAAGCTCTTGATCGGGCCGTCCGCCTCGGCACCGAAGCGCTCCAAATGCAAGTCGTGCATCTGGTGATCGGTATAAGCCGGCGGATGGTGGCAGCCGGCACAACGGGCTTTCCCGAAAAACAGCTCTTCTCCCTTGATCTCTTGCGGCGTGGCCTTCTTTCGATCGAGGGCACCGAATACCGTCAACTTGGGCGCCGGTGGGAAGTCGATCATATTTTGCATTTGCGCCATGTGAGTGACCGGTATGCGATCGATGATGTTCATGCCTTTCTTCATTGCGCGAATGGGATCGCCGTTGAAATAGGCGGTGCGCTGTTCGAACTCGGTGAAGTCTTCGACCGAGCGAAGACTGCGCTTCGAGCCATGGAGTTGCTGGTTGAACATGCCGCGCAGGCTCACGGTGTCCAGCCGTAGACGATCTCGCTGCGGCCTGGTGTCGGGATTCTGATGAAATTGGCCGGTCGTGTGGAAGTTGATGTGGCAATCCAGGCACGCGACGCCCAGGCTGGGCTTCGCCGACTTACGATCGTGCGTAGCGTTGAATTCTTCCTGCGGAAATTGGGTCACCAGCATGCGGAGCCCATCCAATTGGACGGGAGTCACGAGGCCTCGAAAGAGGCGGTCGAAGTTTTCCGCGCTGACCACTTCTCCTTGTGAGACATCACCGAGTTCCGGATGCGTCGTCAAGAAAATCGGCGGCGGAAATTCAGGAAGAAAGCAGTCGGGCAAATCGAACTCGACGTCGAACCGTTCCAATCGCGGAAACTCTTTGATTTGAATCTGCGGGAAGACCATCCCGCCGACCTCATGCTTGACATGCGGCAAGCGGTGAAAACCCTGCGGGAACAGCTTCTCGGCCTTAATCGTATCGGCGTCCATCTGCCCCAGGTTGTCCCAGCTTAGTCCACTTTTGAGTGTGACGGCGGGTCCGATCGGTTGGGGTTTTCCATTCGTCATCGTCACTCCGCCGGTGGTTTTACAGGCCATGCGGTAACGCTCCTGGAGCAGCTTGCTCTGACGGGCCAGCACGTGCGGCTTATCGGCCACATCCTTCGCCATGACCTCGTCGGCCGTCTTCTGCGGATCTTGCCCGGGCGGGGCGCCGAAGACATCATAGGAAAAATCGACTCCATCGAACCCCTTCGTCTTGGTCTCCTCAATCGCCTTGTCGATCTTATCCTTGCGCGATTCGTGTGGTTTGTCCTTTGCGGCTCCTTCCACATTAGTCCCGGGCCCCATGAACCAAGACAGACCAACGACAATGCCGGTGGCCGCAATCACGATTGCCCTACGTCGTATGTGACTCATGGATAACCTCCATCGATGAGTGGCTTCCACTCCGTGCGCCTTTCACCTGTAGATTGTAGATATCGGGGTCGCTCCAGCACGCTCCGAAAGCGGTCCATCGTGTCGATCCGGGCAGTAGCCACTCGAACCTCCTGTTTATCATGGTGTGGAGGGATGATTGACTGGTCGAATCATTGCCCCTCGCACCGATATATCTTCTTCAGCAGCCAGCCAGGTGGCGAATTTCCCCACACGCTCACCAAGCGAGCGGTCCGATGCATCACGCGTCTTTTTGTCCACGCTTCTGGTCGGACCCTCGTTGAACCGTACCTGCGTGTCAGTCAATTCTTGCGCCAACACATGAACCAGCATTTTTTGAATTGCATGCGCGGGCGGTTCGGCCTTAATGAGATATTCCTTGTCATCCTCGGCGTGATCGTATTACGCGTCCATCCGCCGCTGCTTCGGATAAACCCTGCGCAACAGACGTGCCCGTCCGAACAGAAAAGAATATCAACAGTTACGCAGCTTGTTGTGCTGACGATGGACAAGTTGGCAAAATCGGACCAGACAAATTGACCGTCGTGGCGGTGAGAGGCGAACATCAAGGCGATTCGGGCGACCAGACCGCGAAAGTCGTTCCCTTGCCCGGCTCACTGACGACTGAAATCTTGCTGCCTTGCCGGATCACGGGCATCTGCGCGGCACGCGATATTGCACGCTGGCCGGACCAGAGAACGGGAGGCAACATTCGCGTGAAACATGGTGGTAGCAGAGCGCCAAGCGTGGTTGCAGCGCGCAACATCGTAGCAATGGAGCGTTTTGCGGCGGCGCCGGTCTTCTGGAGCCGGCATATCGGAAAGTTCGCAGAGGAAAAACCAGGATTGAAAAACCAGGGAAGCTCAGTGTAAAGGTCAACAGACTTCGTCGCTTCGCTCCGCTGTCTTTTTTGTGGCTGGCGTCGGGAGAGATTCGAATGTCGGTGGATTCAACCCACGAAGTCGTTGGGCCTGTGGCCGACCCGGAGTTCGGGCCATGGTTGGCCCAAGCGTCAATTCTGGTCGTTGATGATGAGCCAGGGATGCGGAACTTCCTGGTCAAGACTCTCGGGCCACGCTGTAAGTTGATCCAGGAGGCGTCAGATACGAAGGAAGCGTCGTGCAAGCTCGACGCACAGCATTTCGATGTCGTGATCCTCGATAACGTGATGCCCGGGGAAAACGGTCTCGATTGGCTCGTCAAACAGCGGGCGATCGGCTTCTTCGCCGATGTGATCCTGATGACTGCCTATGCCGATCTGGACACCGCCATAGAGGCTTTGCGTGCTGGCGTTGTCGACTTCGTCCTCAAGCCGTTCCGATCCAATCAGTTGCTCAACGCCGTGGCGCGTTGTCTTGATCGGACGCGGCTGCAGCGCGAGAACTATGTACTGCGCCACGAACTGAAGTCGGCTCCACACCAAATCTTCCTGCGAAACAGACTGCTCGGCGACTCTCTCACGATGCAACAGGTGCGCGAGACCATCGCGCGCGTGGCTCCATTGCCAACCTCGGTATTATTTACTGGCCAATCGGGAACCGGCAAGGAGGTCGCCGCGCGTTCGCTCCATTCGCTCTCCAATCGGGCCGACAAGCTCTTCGTGCCTGTCAACTGCGGTGCGATTCCTCCGGATATGATCGAAAGCGAACTGTTCGGGCATTTGAAGGGGGCGTTCACCGGCGCCGGCAGGTCGCGTGAGGGTCTGTTCATGCATGCCCAGGGCGGCACCCTCTTTCTAGATGAAATCGGCGAGCTGCCCTACGTGTTGCAGAGCAAGCTGCTGCGCGTGCTGGAGGATCGCCGCGTCCGACCGGTTGGCTCGGAGCGCGAGGTTCCGTTTGACGCTCGTTTCATCTTTGCGACAAATGCCGGTCTGCAAAGCCGCGTCGAGGCGGGTACCTTCCGGGCAGATCTCTATTTTCGCATTAATGTCATGCAGATTCATCTGCCGCCGTTGCGGGACCGCGGTGACGACGTGCTGGCACTCGCTCAGCTTTTTATGCGCGAGCTTGCGCAGCAACTCAGTATGCCTCCTGTCCCGATAGACGATAAAGTACGCGCCTCCCTTGCGCGGTATGATTGGCCTGGGAATATCCGGGAATTGCGTAACCTGATCGAGCGAACAGTGATTCTTGGTGCCTTTCCGAAAGATTTCGGGAGATGCGTCGATGATGGCGACAAAGGAGGGCAGAGTCTGGCCGAGGTAGAACGACGTCACATCCTGTCCCTGCTCCGCGAGACGGGTGGAGATCGCGAGGAGGCCGCGCGTCGACTTGGCATCTCGCGCAAGACGATCGACCGCAAATGCGCAAGCTGGCAGATATAGGGTCGCGGTCGACGACCAACAGGCATTCGGTCCGTCATCGCCTCCTGGCGATCGCGCTCCTGCCGATGCTCGTTATTCCACCTCTGCTGCTTGGGATCAGCATTTATCGTTGGAGCGCCAAGTTTGATGCAACGCTGGTCTCCAAGGTGCACGATGATTTGACCATCGCTCATCAGTATCTCGCGCGTATTCTGGAAAACTCGGAGGAACACCTGGTTTCCGTCACGAACTCCGCACGATTTCAGGAAGTGCTCCGGAAACACGATGACGCAAACGGCGCCCTTACAGGCCTTCTCAGGGAGACCGCGCAGCAACGCGGGTTTGATTTTCTCTACGTTGTCGGCGACGACCGACATATCATCGCGAGCGAATATCCGATGGCATCGAGTTCCATGCGCTGGAACTGGCCCATCATTCACTCGGCTCTTGAAGGTCGCTCACAAACAGGCATCGACGTGTTCGAGCAGGCGGAGCTTTCCGCGATATCGCCTGAGCTCGCTCAACGGTCGAGAATTGAAATCATCCCGACCGCTGGCAGCGCGCCTACCATTCGCACAGAGGAAACGCGCGGTCTGGTCCTCCAGTCCGCTAGCCCGCTGACATTGCCTGACGGGCGGCGCGCCGCCTTGGTCGGTGGCATCCTGTTGAATCAGAACCTTGGTTTCGTCGATACGATCAATGACCTCATCTATCACGACTCCGGTCTGCACGAGGGCACCCAAGGGACAGTCACGCTGTTCCTCGATGATGTTCGCATCAGCACCAATGTGCGCTTGTTCGAGACTCGACGGGCCATTGGAACGCGCGTCTCGGCGGAGGTGCGGAGCGCCGTACTCGACCAGGGTCGAACGTGGCTCGATAGCGCCTTCGTCGTCAATGACTGGTACATCTCGGGGTATGAGCCGATCCTCGATGGCTATAATCGCCGCGTCGGCATGCTCTATGCCGGGTTTCTCGAGAAGCCCTTCACCGAAGCGAAGCGCCGGACCTTGCTGGAGATAGGGCTTGCTTTCCTACTCGCAGTCGCCGCGACCGTTCCGCTATTCCTGAGATGGGCCGCCGAAATCTTCAGGCCTCTCGAACGGATGATCGGAACGATCGCCCGGGTCGAAAGCGGCGATCTTGATGCGCGAACCGGCTATGCCGAGAGCAGGGACGAGATTGGACAGGTGGCACTCCACCTCGATCATCTGCTGGATCAACTCCGGGAGCGCGACACGCAGTTGCGCCTATGGAACGAGGAACTCAACCAGCGTGTCGACGAACGCAGCAACAAGCTGCAACTCGCCAACCAGCAATTGGAGGCAACGACCAAGCAGCTCATTATGTCGGAAAAACTTGCCGCGATAGGCGAAATTACCGCCGGCGTAGCGCATGAGATCAACAATCCGATCGCGGTCATGCAGGGAAATCTGGAGGTGATCCGCGACCTGATGGGCAGCAAGGCGGAAATGGCAAAGACAGAATTTCGGCTCATAGACGAGCAGTTGCACCGCATCAGCGAAATTGTCACCAGGCTGCTTCAATTTGCGAAGCCGCAAGAATATGCAAGTTACTCCGAACAGTATGACGTCGCGGAGATCGTCACCGACACGTTGCCGCTGGTCCGACATCTGCTCAATAAGACGACGATTGCCATCGAACGAGAGTACCGCGCGTCGCGACTCATCTTGATGAACAAGACTGAGTTGCAGCAGGTCCTTGTGAACCTGATGGTCAATGCCATTCATGCGATGCCTCATGGTGGACGGCTCACCTTGCGGACGTTCGACCGTGATGACGGCGAGCGTCCGGGGGTCGTCATTGAGGTTGCGGATACAGGTGCCGGCATGACACCCGCCGTCATGCAGAGGATCTTCGATCCGTTCTTTACGACCAAGAGGCGGGAAGGCACCGGGCTCGGCCTTTCTATCAGTCAGATGCTCGTGACCCGGCAAGGCGGCAAGATTTCAGTCGACAGTGAGCCGGGCAAGGGTACGACGTTCGCTCTCTGGTTGCCCGAAGCGCGTTGATCCCGCCTCTCACCCACACGACGGTCAATTTGTCTGGTCCGATTTCGCCAACTTGTCCATCGTCCGCACAACAAGCTGCCTAACTCTTCGATATTGCTTTCTGTTCGGACTGGCGCGTCTGTTGCTCAGAGTTTATCCGCAGCAGCGGCGGATGGGCGCGTAACACGATACCGAACGCACGGCTTGTTTTCGACGTGGTTCTGGACGTGATCAACCGACCCACATCTGCAAACATACCCCCGAGGTATTTATGTTCTTATCACGACGACAATTTCTAAAAGTCTCCGCAGGGAGTGCAGCCGCTGCGGCCCTTGGTGATCAGGCCTTAGGCCTGACGGCGCAGCAGCCGGTGATCACAGTGGAAAATCCGCAGGAGGGGAAGATCGGTGCGCCTAAGGAGCTTCGCGTTCTGATCAAGAGCGAGGATCACATGCAGCCTAGGATTGACACCAATCTCAGCATCAAAGGCGAAGCCGATGCCTGGGTGCATTCGGCCTGCGTGTTGTGCGCCAACGGCTGCGGGCTTGACATCGCCGTGAAGGACGGCCGGATCGTGGGTGTCCGCGGAAATCCGGATCACCCGGTCAATTTCGGCCACCTTGGTCCAAAAGGGGAACACGGTTGGGTTGCCAACAGCTCGAAGGCCCGTGGCACGACCCCGATGATCCGCCGGACAAAAGGCGCTCCGCTGCAGCCGGTGAGCTGGGCGGAAGCTATGGACTTCTTCACCGAAAGATTCAAAGCCGCCTGGCAGAAGGGGCACCAGAACCTGGCCTGTTACAATTCCGGGCAACTGATGATCGAGGAGCTGTACACGCTGGCGAAGATGTGGCGAGGTGGCCTGCAATCGGCCAACATCGACGGCAACACGCGCTTGTGCACCGCAACCGCCGCCACCGGCTGCATGGCCAATTTCGGTGCGGACGGCCCCGTAGCTTCCTATGTCGATGTGGATCAGGCCGACCTGCTGTGCCTGTACGGCCACAATGTCGCCGAGGTCCACACGGTTCTATGGGAGCGCATGCTGGCCGCGAAACAGAAGAACGGCGGGCGTATCATCGTCGCCGATCCACGCCGGTCGCCGACCGTGCGACAGGGCGCTGACCTGCACCTCCAATTGCGCGTCGGGACGAATACCGCGCTCATGAACGGCATCATTCATCTGCTGATCGCGCGCGGCCGGGTCAACCGTGACTTTGTTGCGAAGTACACGGTCGGGTTCGAGCAACTCGACGCGGTCGTCCGCGAGTATCCGCCCAA
>DATFCE010000240.1:0-9280 GCA_035253365.1 Nitrospiraceae bacterium | reverse complement strand
TTCTGACTGCCGTTCCCGCAGTTGGGGACGTTGACCATATTGCTCCATTTAATACGGTCTTGAAACGGACCACAGCCCTCGGTCCCTCCTACGGGTGAAAACCAACTTGACGGATTCCACCATGGTCGATCCCGTTCATATTTGACACGAATCACCGGCAGGCTGGCTTTGGCTAGAATTCGGTGGTTGTCATAGAACACATTTAATAAGGAGATACCGGCAAGATCCCTGATTTCCCAGTCCAGATTCCACAGGCCCCATTTGACGTGGCCCGACTGAGGTTCAGCAAAGGCGGCCGTCGCCAAAGAGAGCACGAGGGCAAACGCCAGAGTCATGAAAGCGATCCGCATGATGCTCCTCCTTACTGCGACGGCACCGGGCCGGCATTCAGTACTTTGCTGTCGATCAGGTCCACCGTGGCGAAGTACAAAGGATTACCGGAATCCCGCGGCGCGAATGTCACCCACAGCACACGATGGCCGTGACCCGGTTGTCCGGATTCCACGGAGGTCAGAATGGCGCGTCCATCGAGGGAGTTAACATTCTTTTCGAGCCTGGGGTCTTTCCTCGCGAGGGCGACCGCCGCTTGGATCTCCTCCTCACCTTCGGGCGGTTCGTAATCCGATTTTACTTCAACCCGCTCGATGTTCGAGCCGAAGATCCGAACCTCCACTGCAGCATTTCTGGAATAGCTAAAAAACATGACCCGGTACGGCGCCGTTTCGGTGGACGACGCGATCCGCTGCTTCATGGGAATCTTCTCCGCCGTCAAAAAACTGAACCGGTTTCCCAGTTTTTCTTGCACCCGCCGATCCTTTAATGCAGTTTCACGAGCTTCGGCTTCGCGTGCCGCCACGGCAGCCTCCGCGGACGGTCCATCCGTGACGATCGGCTCGATGCCCGGCTGTCCTTTCGGCCGCAAGGGCAAGCCTTCAGGCGAGGCCCCGAATTCCAATCGGCGCACAGAGGGCTGCTGCGCGGGAAGCGGGGTTTTCGACACGTTGCTCGGCGCATTTTCGGGATAATCGTCGCCCTTGCGTGCGCCGGACATCGGTGACAACAGCGCGCATCCAACCTGGAGCGTCAACGCAAGAAAGAGAAGTCGCATGCAGGGGTGCTTGAACCTGTCATAGAACCGAGAGGCTCGTTGAGAGAATCCTCTGATTGAACACCAGATCACGCGAACACCTTTGCGGCCAATCGCACCGTGAATTTTGCGACATCAACAGCCGCCATGATCACCAGTTGCTGTTTCTTTCTCTCTGCGGCATTCAAGGCCGCCCTCTGGAGCAATCCCTTCAACTCCTCGATATCTTGCGGCGTGAATTCAACGATCTTGGCCACCAGATCATCATACGTCTTGGCCAACTCTTTGAACATATCCGAACGCTGAGCATACAAGAAAATGGCAATCTCAGGAAAATTTTGATTTTCCTGTATTTCCTTGCCGATCGTCTCGATTTTTTCAAACAGGAATTTCTGCTTCGCCTCCATTTCATCCGACCCGGCCACAAGAAACTCCACCTTCCCGGCTTCGGTCACAAATGCTTTGGCTTCTTCACGGGTGGCATCGATTTTATCGGCAAATCCTCTGATTTTATCGACGGCGCCGGGACTCGCCTCGGTGATTTTTCTCAGTAGATCGTAGTGCCGCTGCAGGAAATCAGCAATATCTTCTATACTGTTAGCCATGGCTGTTCTCCCTACGCTGATCTCATTTCTACTTCTCTTTTACACGTTCCAGCAGGTCCACCAGATCGACGACAATCGACCGTCCGCGATCAAGCACGTTGCTCCGGATGATCCCCATACCGCCTATTTCCTCCAAGGCGGCATTAACCTGCTCGGAATGACGCAGGACCGTGTCGATCAGAGCGGCCCCTCTCGGAGCCTGTTCGACGACCTCACTGATGAACTCAGGATCGATCGAGGCGAAGACCGACTTTTTTGAGTAGTCGGCTATCCGCTTGTGAAGCACTTGAAGGGATTTCCAAGAGTCGCTCAGTCGGCTTGCGAGCTGACTCATGCCCTCGGCCTCCTCCTCGAGTTGGTCTATGACCTTCTTCTCCAAACCCTCATACTCGGCCAGATACAGCTTGCTGATCAGATACGCGACCGCGTACGCATCATCATCTTTTTTGGTTGCCACGTTTTGAAAGGAGCCGAAGACAAACTGGTGTTTGGCTTCGACCAACCGCAGTGTTTGATAACTCTTATCCAGTTCTTGAAACGCCCGGCGGTAATGATCCATTCTGAACTGCGTCTCATTGACGAATCGATCGGCTTTCGCTTTAGCTGTGCTGATCTTGTGCCCTTCTTTATCGATCAGTCTTTTCACCGCATCGCTCCGGATGGAGGAGCAGCCGGCTACCATCAGCACGATCATCGACAACATCACCAAGGTCGTAAGCGGCTTGCGCATAGTCACCTCTCCAGGATCGTTCCGTTCTTTTCTCATCTCAATGCCCGGACAGCATCTGCAATTTCCTTCACGTCTTCTCTTCTCACGGTCAGATCAATGTCCAGATATTGTTTGATCGCCACATTGATTTGCCGGAGCGCGCTGATGTTGGTTCGGTACACATCGTAGGGACCCGGTTCGTCCCCTGCCCTCAGTTCCGTGTTCAACTGCGTATTTAATTCTTTCTTGTCTTCCTCCTCTAATTCTCGTACCCGGCTCGGAACGAGCGCGATCAGCGTGGGAAGATCCCGAATGATGGTGGTCAACTCGCCCTTACCTTCAAGAAAGACCTCTTCACGAGAGCCCAACCCCTTGAGTCGGTGATCATTCACCCAACCGACAATTTCATCACCCAAAATTCTCTTGCTCGCGCCCGGAGTACCGCTTGGATTCGTGGTCGCCCAAGCGAGCGCGACACTCAGTAGCGACCGATTTTTGAGGTATCGCGACCACAGAGTCTGGCGAGCGCTAATCGTCTCGTCGAGGACACGGTATTGCTCCATCAATTTCATATTCTCCGTGTATTGTTGGTCTTTTAGAGTCAGTGCCTGTTTGACCTCGACCGGTGTCGCGCAGCCGGCGAGTATCCCAAGACAAAGACTCAACATCAGTCGCGGCAGAATCATATGGAGTCCTCCCTGTGTTCACGCCAACGTGGCGCCGCGAAGATCGCCCACGAGGATCCGACCAAACGCATCCTCAGAGGCCCAATCGCTTCTGCAGAACGATCGTGACTGCTCCAAAGAATCAAACGCCGTCTCTTAGACGACGATGAGGCAATCCATATGCCACTCCAGAATTGGAGAAGGAGCGAGCGAGGTGTATCGGTATCGTCTTCATTTCGTGGTGGAATATGAAATTTGAGTCGATGGACCAGAGACGAGACCGTGCCGGCGCGATGTAATTCGGCACAAAGAGATACGGGGCCGTATCCATTCTGATAAATGAATGAAGGGAAGAAACAATCCGGGGCTTCCGAAAAACATAGTCTGATAGGATGGCGAAGGAGCTTAATAGAGTGTTGGGATTGTCCGGAACCGCGACCGCGGCTCAGGCTTGATTGAGCGCCTTCCGAATCTCCGCGGCGGTGATGGCATCCACGCCGGCCGCCTCCCGCAATTGCTCGTCGGTGGCGCGCGCAATGTCATCGAGGCTCGTGAATCGCCGCAACAGGCGTTTCTTGCGCGTTTCTCCGATGCCGGGAATCTCGATGAGACGGGAGGCGACCAGCGCCTTTCCTCGGCGCTTGCGATGATACGTAATCGCAAATCGGTGTGCTTCATCGCGGATGCGTTGAAGCAGGTGCGTGGCCGGCGAGGACGGTGCCAGCACGATCGCACCTTTGCGTCCCGGCACGAAAATACGTTCTTGTTTGTCGCCTCGCGCTTTGGCCAACCCGATCATCGGCGTCCCGGTGAGGCCGACCCGCTTGATCCCTTCCATGGCAGCCGCCAACTGGCCGATGCCGCCATCAATCACAATGAGGTCGGGAAGCGGAAGCCAGTCCGACGTGTCGTGATGGCGGTAGCGACGAATGACGACCTCCTGCATGCTGGCGAAGTCGTTGGCCCCTTCGACGGTTTTAATCCGGAATTTTCGGTAATCCGACTTTTTGGCGTCGCCATCCTCCCACACGACCATAGACGCGACCGACTCGTCTCCCATGGTATTGGAGATATCAAAGCCTTCGATGCGGCGCGGTGGCCGCTCCAGCCGAAACAACCGTTTCAGTTCCTCGATCGCTTGCTGGTCGATGGCCTGATCGCGCAAATGGTCCGCGGCGGCCGCGGCCGCATTCTCTTCGGCCAACAGCACCAATTGGTGCTTGGCGCCACGCTCCGGCGCGAGGATGCGCACCGCCTCGCCCTTTTTCTCGGTGAGCCAGGTTTCGATGAGCGCGGCATCGGCCGGCGTCGCAGGCACGAGCAGCTCTTTCGGCGGTAACACGTCTTTGTTGTAAAACTGCTCGATCGCCGACCGAACCAATTCTTCATCCGAGGTGTCCGCGCCTTCCGGCCAAAAGAAATCCTTACGCCCGATGAGGAGCCCTCCCCGCACGAAGAGCATCTGCAGATCGACGGCTTTGCCTTGACGGGCCAGCCCGATCACATCTTGATCGGTAAAACTGGTTTGCGCCACCCGCTGCTTTTCGAGCGCCCGCTCCACTTTGAAGATTCGGTCCCGCAACCGCGCGGCGTCTTCGAAATCTTCCCTCGCGGCAGCGGTCTCCATCTCCGATCGCAAGCTCTCCACCAATTCCGTGTCCCGGCCTTCGAGGAACATCCGAACCTGCTTGACGATATGGTGATACGCCTCGCGGCTCTGATTGCCGATACACGGCGCCATGCAACGCTTGATCTCGAATTCAAGGCACGCCCGATCGGCCGTCCCATCGATCTCGATCTCGCAGGTGGCGAGCGGGAACACCTTTCGGATGACCCGCAAGGTTTCCCGCATCGCGCCCGCCGGCACATAGGGACCGTAATACAGGGCGCCGTCCTGGTGCACGCGCCGGACGACGGACAAGCGAGGAAAATCGTCTTTCACCGGAAAGCGGATGTATGGATATTGCTTATCGTCCCTCAGGACAATGTTGAAACGCGGGCGGTGCTGTTTTATGAGATTGCTCTCAAGGATCAGCGCTTCCAGCTCCGATCGCGTCACGATCGTTTCGATGTCGACAATCTGGCTGATCAGCAGCGAGGTCTTGGCATCGTGAACACCGCCTTTCTGAAAATACGAACGGACGCGATCGGCCAGCACGCGCGCCTTGCCGGCATAGAGGACGTCCCCCCGCGCATTCTTCATTAAATACACGCCCGGCTGATCGGACAGATGATCGAGCTTCGACTGGAGCTCGGGAGTCATGGTGAACGCCTGTGTCATGGCGGAATTGTACGGCGTGGTGGAGCGGAGAGGCAAGGGAACCAGCTCAGCGCAGGGTGCGCACGAACGACGGACTCAGCGTGCCGCGCGCGACCTCGGCGACGGGCCCCCGCATGGTGAGATAAAAATCGGAATCGACCTCGATCCGTAACATGCCGCCGGGCATTTTGACCGCCACCGGGCTTTTCACCAGCCCAAGCTGCACGGCCGCGCTGGCCGCCGCGCACGACGAGGACCCCGACGCCTGCGTCTCACCCGCGCCCCGCTCCCAGATTAGGATGAAGATTTCCCGAAAACCCGTCGGCACGGCGAGCTGGACGTTCACCCGTTTGGGAAATATCGGATGGTGTTCCAATTCAGGGCCGAGCGCAAGCAGCTCTTCCCGCGTCCAGTGCTCGCCTTTGGACTTGAACAGGACGCAGTGCGGGTTACCGACGCTCACGCCGGTAAATGTCCACGACTTGCCGGCCACGACAATTGATTGATCGATCAGTTCTTCGACATGAAGTGAACACGGCAACGCTTCAGGCCTGAACGTCGCCGCCCCCATCTCCACGGTCACCTCCGCCGCGTCCCCATGCCGATCCGGATGCAGGGCGATTTTCACCAGCCCGCCCTTCGTTTCGACGGTGAAGGCACGCCGGCGCGTCTTGCCGGTGGCATGGAGATACCGGGCAAAGATTCGCAGACCATTCCCGGATTTCTCCGCCTCGCTGCCGTCCGGGTTATAGATGCGGAGGCCGAAATCGGCCTTCTTGGAAGGCGCGAGCGCCAGGATGCCGTCGCTTCCCACGCCGCGATGGCGATCGCAGATTGCGCGGATGTTGGCGGGCGAGAGGCGAACCGAGAGTTCCTCCGGATCCATCACCAGGTAATCGTTGCCGAGGCCATGTCCTTTGAAGAAGGCGTTTTTCATCATTCGCTTCCGAATGCGTCGGCGGATAAATGAGGGAGGATTATAGCGAGGCCGGGCCCGATTTGTAAGAGGAGTCACACCAAGACCGTCCCGGGAGGACGTTCGATCAACTCGATTTCATACCCGTCCGGCGCATCGATGAAAATGAAGCGGCTGCCGGAGGAACTGCGGGTGGGACCGTCGGTGATGTTGACCTGCTTCGCATTCAACTCCTCGATCGTCGTGTCGAGGTTTTCCACCTCAAACGCGAGGTGCACTAGGTCTTCCTGGACTTTGACCGGCCCGCTGGGCGGGAAACTCGCCAGTTCGATCAATTCCTCGCTATTGGGCACTTTGAGGAACGCCAAGTGCGAGCCGCGTGGCGACGTTTTGCGCTCCAGCACCTCCAGGCCCAGCACGTCCGTGTAGAATCGGATCGTCTGTTCCATATCGCTGACCCGCATTCGGGTGTGCAACAGTTTCTTCACGCGCATCGATTACCTCAATGGGAAAGTAGGCGAATCTTGGATTCGACCGTTATTTTTACTTTGGCCTTTTAACTTTTTACTTGCTCAGCGCCGGACCGGTGGTCTTGCGCAACAGAATCTCGGCGGTCCCGGGTATTAAAAAATTCGGAATGGGGCCGATCTCTTGATAGCCCTCCCGCCGATAGAATCGCCGCGCGCCGGCGTTGAAGTCGGAGACACAGAGAAAGAGATTTTTGACGCGCGCAAAGACCACCCCTTCCACATGACGAAGCAGTTCACGCCCCCATCCGTGCCCCTGCATCGACGGCGCGATGGCCAGGAGTTCCAGGTAATCGCCGAAGAGAAACCGTGGCCTGATGAGCGCCATCCCGGCGAGGTTCCCGCCCCGCTCAATGATGAAGCCATCCCGGCCTGACGGCAACGGATCGAACAATCGTTCCCAGTGCGAAGCCGTATAGCCGAGTGTTTTCCACGGGTCCGAATCGGCCAGCATGCGGATGACCGCGTACCGGTCCTGTGACTGGTACGGCCGAATGGAGGGAATCAAGGTGTCGTCTGTTTCGTGCACGTGAACAAGTCGCTCACAGTCATCGGTTGCAGACTTTGATGGAGGAACAGGTCTTGGGAGAGATCCTCAATCACCGCCCGCGTGTGCCGGCCTTTCCCATTGGCATGAAAAACAATGATGCTGCCGTTTCGAGCGGCGGTTTTGACCGTTCGAAAGATTTGCTCTCTGGAGAGACGGGGGTCCGGGTCCCCCGACACGACGTTCCATAAAATAACCTGCAGTCCCAACGCGTGGGCAAGTTTGACCGTCGCGTCATTGTATTCGCCGTAGGGTGGTCTGAACAGAAGCGACCGGCGCCCATACCGCGTCTGAAGCAGCGCCACCGCGTCTTGGATCTCCCGCCGTTGCGCGTCGTCGTTCAACAACGGCAAATGCGCATGGATCTGCCCGTGCGTTCCGATTTCAAAGAAGGGAACCTCCAACAACGCGCGCACCTCGTCTTCGTGCTTGGCCATCCAGCGCCCGGAGAGAAAGAAGGTCGCCGGAATACGATGCTCTTTGAGCAGATCGATGAGAGCCTGATCGTACCCAGTTCCATCGCGAACGGGACACATATCAAAGGTGAGCGCCACGCCTCGGCATGTCGGCGATCCATGCCGAATGACCTGGGAATGACTGAGGCCGCTGCTCACGAGAAGAGCGCCGATAACCGAACCGAGGATGAGGGGCCGACGAAACGTCCTGAGTAGCACGCCCGTATCTTACTTTTTCAGGCATCATCCCGCAAGAAGCGAACCGAAATCGATGAGGGACCGACAAGACAGCGGGATCAGGGATGGTGAGACTGCAACCGGTGGACGACTGCGGCGCCGAATAGAAAAAGGGCAGCGGAGTAATAGACCCAGAGCAGAAACAAGACGACGACGATCAGCGAACCATACATCCGGCTGTACACGGTCAAATCCTGAACGTACGAGCTGAACACATGTTTGGCCAGTTCCCAGAGTACCGCCAGGACAAGTCCGCCGACGATGGCATGCCGCCAGGGTGGACGTGAATGCGGCAAATATCGATAGAGACAGGTGACCGCGATCAACACGAGAAAGAACGGTAAGAGATAAGACAAGAGAAAACGATGCGCGGTGACGGCCATCACATCAATGCCGGCAATGCGGGGCGCGTACTGCATCAGCAGTCCCAACACCTGGGTCACAACATACGACAGGATCAAGAGCAATCCCATGAGGCTGAGCAGCACGATGGAGATCACCACGGAGATGAGGGGATGCCGCTGCTGAGGCACTTCGAAGACGACGTTGACCGTGTAGTCCAACTCATAAAAGACGAGCAGGCCGAACCATGCGATGGTAAAGAACACGACCCATTGCACGACCTGCTCGCTGGCCAGGCGCCTGATTTCTTCGGCCAACTGGGTCCCCAACGTGGGAAGAAAGCCTTCGAGAAAATTCAGCAAAAATTCGAAGCCGATGCGCTCCTGGCTGACGACGAAGCTAATGCCGTACAGCAGCAGGAAGATCAGCGGAAAAAAGGAAAGGAGGGTAAAGAAGGCCAGCGAAGCGGCAAGACTCGTACAGCCATGGCGCCGGAAGTCCGAAGCCGCGCCCCACAATAATTTGAAAAAGGCGATCACCGGGCGGAGACGTTAGCGCTATCCAAGGCCGGTGTCAACGCGAGATGGCAGGTATTTGACATAAGCGGTTTCGCCCTTTAGAGTCTTGCCCCTATGAACGCGCTTGCGCTCTATCGCCTCGCGAGGCGGCTCGAACACTGGCGCATTCCTCTGCTGCCCCGCGTCGTCGAAAAGCTGATCGTCGTCCTCTGCCGCTGCGTGGTGCCGCGAAAATGCGACATCGGCGAGGGCTCGGAGCTCGGCTACGGCGGGATCGCCGTCGTCATTCATGAACGGGCCAAGATCGGCTGCAACGTCATGATCAGTCCTTGCGTCACGATCGGCGGCCGCTCAGGCAAGTATGGCGTGCCCGTAATCGAAGACGACGTGCTGATCGGGACCGGGGCCAAGA
>DATFCE010000239.1:0-2564 GCA_035253365.1 Nitrospiraceae bacterium | reverse complement strand
AATCCCACGAAAGTCAGCGAGGTGCGAGCCGTCGCGTCGTCCGGGGGAAGAATGCCGCATAAATCCACCTACTTTTTCCCCAAGCCGTTGACGGGGTTGGTCATCAACGTCCTAGAAGAGTGAAAGGATGCTGAAAAAGGTCCCCAACTGCGTTCTCGGGTCGAAAAATCCTCAACGTAGCCCAGAGGCTACGCCTCCGGTTTTTTCTTCCCTGCGGCCTTGTTGGCTGACCTTTTTGAGCATCCTTCTTAAGAGTGGAGGCTGAGCTATGAAGCATAAGATTCTGGTGGTGGATGATGATCCGGATATCATCATGGCGCTCAAGGATCGGCTCAACTCGCTTGGTTATGAAACGTTGACGGCGAGCGACGGCATGCTGGCTTTGCAGACAATCGAGCGGGAGTTGCCCAGTCTCATGCTGCTGGACCTGGAAATGCCGCGACTGTCCGGCCTGGAATTGTTACGACGCCTCTCGCAGGGCCGGACCAGCAGCCGTGACGGCTACGATTTGCCGGTGATCGTGATGACTGCGCATGGAACCATCGGAAAAGCGGTGGAAGCCATGAAGGAGGGCGCGTATGACTTTTTGACCAAGCCCTTTGACGTCGATCATCTGTCGATCACCATGAAGAAGGCGCTGGAGCGCGAGTCCTTGAAGCGCCATGTGGCCATCCTGCGCACGGAAGTTGAAACCCGATACGCGAGCATCATCGGCAAGAGCGCAAAAACCCAGTCGATGATCGAGCTGGCGCGTCGCGCCGCCAATTCGGACGCCAGCGTGCTTCTGCTGGGAGAAAGCGGAACCGGCAAGGAATTGTTCGCTCGTTCCATCCACCAATGGAGTCCGCGCCACGCTATGCCGTTCGTCGTTATCAATTGCGTCGCGCTGACGGACACCTTGCTGGAAAACGAGCTGTTCGGGCACGAAAAAGGCGCCTTTACCGGCGCCGATCGTTTGGAGAAGGGCAAGATCGAGATGGCGGACGGCGGGACGATCTTTTTGGATGAAATCGGGGATATGCCGCAAGGGTTGCAGGCGAAGCTGCTCCGGATTCTCCAAGACCACGAGTTCACGAGAGTGGGTGGCACGCGGCTTGTGCGTGTCAATATCCGGGTGATCGCTGCGACCAATAAGGATCTGAAACAAGCCGTCAAGGCTGGAGCATTCCGGGAGGATCTGTATTTTCGCCTCAACGTCGTCAATATCACGCTGCCCCCGCTGCGCGACCGGGCGGAGGATATCCCGCAATTGGCGGAATTCTTCCTCCGGCGGCACGCGCACGATGCCAAGCGGCCGCACATGTCACTGACACCGGAAGCGATGGAAGCGATGAGCCGATATCCCTGGCCCGGCAATATCCGCGAGCTGGATAATATGATCGCGCGTACCGTTATTCTTAGTCCGTCCGATGAAATCGACGAGGACCAGTTGCCGCTTTCGATGGCCGAACTCCCCGCTTCCTTCGATGATGGCCAGATGGGGCCGGACGATCTCCTGCCCTATCACGAATCGATGGAGCAGCACAGCCGCATGATTATTCTGCGCGCGTTGCGAAGCGCCAACGGCAGCCAAACCAAAGCCGCCGAGCAACTCAGACTCCAGCGCACCTACCTGGCGCGTCTCATCCGGCAGAAGAATATTCCGACCGACCCGAACGCCCAGTGAGGATACCGCCATGCGGACCCGCTGGTGCGGTCGCTCCCTCGCGGGTCTCTTCTCCTGCCGGTCCGGCACCGGCCTCCATCCTGCTGCACCGGAGAGCCGGCTAACCGCTATTGAAGGAACGGTATGAAAAGGATTCTGTTTGGAATTGTCGTGCTGTTCGTGCTCGTGATCGCGCTTGCCATTCTCCTCCCCTTCATCGTCGATGTGAACACATATCAGGACCGGTACCGCCCGCTGATCGAGGAGGCATTGAATCGGAAGATCACACTCACCGACGTGCGGCTCACGATCCTTCCGCGCCTGGGCGCGCGGGTGGAGGGCTTTACCGTCATGGATGACCCGGCGTTCAGCACCGGGATCTTCGCCTCGTTGGCGTCTTTGGATATCGGAGTCAAAGTGCTGCCGCTGTTGACAGGACGGGTCGAAGTCGAAACGCTCACCCTGCGCGAGCCGGTAATCACCGTCATCAAAAATGAACGCGGTGCGCTGAATATCTCTACGCTCGGGACGAAGGCGCCCACCCCGCCTGAGGCGCCGGAACGCCGGCCTCCCACCGAAGGCCCGTTGCGCGCGCTTGCCATGCTCGCGGTCGATGAGCTGTCTCTGACGGACGGGCGGCTGGCGTACGAAGATCATTCGGCGAAGAAGCCGGTGGACTATCGCCTCCAGAATTTGGCGGTGACCTTGCGATCGGTCCGGTTGGGGGACACGCCGACCCTGCACATCGCGGCGGCCGTGCAGCCGTACAATATGCCGGTGACGATCGACGGCGAATTTGGTCCCCTTACGGAGTCGTTGGACTTTAAGGTGATTGATGTCGGCATTGCGCTCGGCAAAACGGTGGCTGCGGTGAAGGGCAGTGCAACAGGGGGCCGGTTCAACTTGATCCTGACCTCGC
>DATFCE010000238.1:0-4936 GCA_035253365.1 Nitrospiraceae bacterium | reverse complement strand
AGTTCTTGGCATCGCCGGGATTGCGCCAGGCTTCGTTCCGATATCGTTGCGTGAGACGCATTTGTGAGCGGAATCGCATTTTCAAGAGAAAGGCATTGTCGTTGAACGAGAAGTTAAAGCCGCGGTCATACCAGATCTTGTAACTCGGTTGCAGCATATAGGAACGCTCTTCGCTTTCTTTCACCACGCGGTCGTATTCCTCCTGGGTGATGATTCCTTGCTTGAGCGAGCGGTCGAGCAGCAGTTTCATCGCCGGATCTTGGCTCTCCACAAATACATGCTTGCCGTCTTTCTCGATTAATTTTCCGGATTCCACCGCCGCAACGCCGGTCGGAGCAGCACACAAGCCGATGGCGACCGCGATTGAGGACACAAGATTCCACGGGCGGCGTCGACCGCCGATATTCCTCATTCCCCAACCCATACTTCCATGCCCCCCGATGAGATGCCGCGATCAAGAACATGACTCAGTGACTGTCCTCAGCGCCCGCTGGATGCTTCCCCCGATTTCAGAAAACCCCGGAGGTCAACGCCGCGACCACCGAAGGTTTCGTCGAGAATCCAATACCGTGCCGGTTCAAAGTACAGGAGGTAGGACTTCGGGGTGGGTCGTGTCGTCGTATAGTACGGGTAGTACGTGTCCTGCGTATGAATGGGCTGCTGGACGTGAAAGTATAGAATCGACAAATAAAAATACGGCTCTCGAACCGCCGTCCACCCCGCCGTCACGTCGCGCTCGTCTCGCGGATTCTTTCCGGGCGCATACAGCTCGAAATACACTCGTTCATTTGGACTCGCTTTCGCGAACGCGTCGGCCAACTGGGTGGTCAGTACGTCCAGTTCGTCCTCTCGAAAAACGGGCGTCGGAGGCACCTCCTCGGCAAACCATCGCAGAGGCAGACTCTTCTGCTCGCGAAGTGAAAAGCCCTTTAAGAGCGCGCGCAGTTCCGGCTTGCTGAGTTGAACCGGCTGGGTGTAGCCGGCCGGTTTGATCTCGCGCTGCAGTTTGACGGCAAGACGTGGGTCTTCGTGCACGACTGTGGTGGTATAGGGAAGCCGCGCGCATCCTGCCGTCATCACGGCGACGATCAGCACGAGAACGACGACGAACCCTTCAGTGAAACGATGGTGTATTCCTTCGAGCATGGCATGCATGAACCGCCTCCCTGATCAATGGCCGACAAAGCATGCGACGATACGGTGCTGAGCTTGTACATAATACATGTCATGTATGTCAAGTACCACAATGCAGTAAACTGCGTATAAAACGAAGCAACTGGACCCATTACCAGAATCGATATGGGCGCCATTTCTGAGGCGTGCGGATTTCGACGCTATGGCCGGAACGATCGGGCAGCGGCAGGTCGGTCATCAAGAAGGAGATGCCGGAAGAGCCGGACTCGGCTTATCGCAGATGCGCGGAGGGAGGGTGGCAGTCGTCCCGTCAGCTATGGGCTTGAGGACCAGCGGTAGGCTCAGCGCGGGGGCGATACACGCTCATTTCCATAAGGCGGGAGGTATCCCAATGGCTTCAAGGCGGTCTGGGCATCGGGGGATTGAATGAAGTTGAGAAACTCCGCGCACAATTTGCGATTGGGACAGTAACGCTCCATCGCCATCGAGTGGACGGCGGGCCGGTATCCGATCTTCGGCGCGACGGCCACGATCCGCACGCGTTCGCGCTCTTGGGCCGCGGCCGGGCCGAATAGAATCCCGACATCGGCCTCCCCACGCAACAGGTGATCCAGGACGCCATGGCTATCGTGAGCCACATCCAGCCGTCCCTTCAACGCCTGTCTAATTCCCATGCCTTGGAGCAATTGATCGGTCTGTTTTCCCAAATCGGTCACAGCCGGGTCCGCGATAGCTACCCTCAACTTCGGATCCTTGGCGAGGGCGTCAAACGATGTGGGCGCGTCGACCCAGGACGCGGGCGCGATCAGCACGAGCGGAACAGACACATAGGCTCTCCGCGTCCCGGGAAGAACGTAGTACTTCATCTCCAGGCGATCGATCAGTTCGTCCCCTCCGGGAGCGACCAGATGGAAAGGACCGGTTTCGATGAAATGCTTGCCTTTGTTCTGCATTCCGGCGATGGTTTGACGCAGCCCCAAGCCGGAATCATAAAAAAGACGGATCTGCACGTCGGGGTTCGCCGCTTCAAAAGCATGGCCCAAGGATTCCAGCGGCGCCTTGAGGCTCGGCGACGCGGCGATGATCAGAGTCTCTTTCGCGAGGGACACCCCTTCAGGCGCAAGGACCAACATCATTTCGAGAGCAATGGCCGATGCGAAGAACAGACGCCGGTCAATACGCCTCATCGCGGACTCCTCAACGGTTTGCCATGCGCGATGGGATGAGGGCTTCCACGCAAGTCTTGTATCTTCCCGGTTTCCCGCGTGTCATAACCGCCCAACGCATCGATCTCGATTCGAAACGCCCGACTGACGATGGTGTCCAGAAATCCGGCCAGCGCCGGATGTGTGGCCAGAAACCTGGTGGGCATCACGAGGTCATACCGCTCCTCCTGTAAGGGAATGAAGTCCAACCCGACCAGTCGGGCGGCAGCCCGCACGCTGAGTCCCACATCGGCTTGGCCCATGGCCACCAGGTGCGCCACGTGCAGATGGGAAGACGCCATGCGTCCATAGCCTTTGATTTTTGTGAGCTGAATGCCGGCCGCGGACAGTTTCTGGTCCAACAGCAACCTGGCGCCCGCTCCGCCTTCACGGTTTACAATCTCGACATCTTTCCGCGCCAGGTCGGACACATCATGAATCCCCTTGGGATTGCCTCGCTGAACGATGAAGCCTTCTTCCCACGCGGCGAAGGTGACAACTGTAAACCCATCCCCTTTGAGGTGCCGGCGCAGGTACGGCAGATTCGATTCGCCCGATTTCGCATCGACGATGTGAAGACCCGCGACGTGCACCTCTCCGCGTTTGAGCGCCTCCAGCGCGGCCGCGCTTCCCATCGTCCATCCGACGACGGAGGCGCGTTCTTGGCGTCGGCGCAGATAATCACCCGCAAGAAAAATGGCAGGATCGCATCCGGCCACGACAATCTCTTCTTCCAGAAGCCGCCGGTCCCGTAACAATTCAACGCGCACCCGATGGCCGGATTTCCGATCCCGTCCTCCCGGCACCAAAAGCCCGTCGGCGGGGACGGTAAAGTTCAACACATCTCCCAATTGGGAGACCGGGCGAACCAACAGCCGGTCCCCCACGCGCGCGACTTTCACGCGCGTGCGTTCCGTATTCTCCGGCGGGCGGCCGATCCATTCCCCATCAACGACCTCCCCGCTCGCGACGAGATTGAACAAATCTTCGACACGGCAGTCCAGGGCGCGGGCTAGACGCAGCGCGACCGCGGTAGTGGGCAAATACTGGTTGGCTTCGATGGCGTAGACGGCCTGTCTGGTGATTCCCGCCATGCCGGCCAACGCGCCCTGGGACAGCCCCTTGGCGGCGCGCAAGCCGCGAAGGCGGTTATCAATATTGCTGGAAGGCTCGGCTCGATTTTTTTCGCCCATGACTCTTCTCTCCTCGGACGAAGCTGAACTATCAGAATAGACGACATACTGTCAAGTATCTGTATGGTTCCAGGCCACGTCATGTCAGCCAGCGAGGCGGCGCGCCGAGACAGGACCAGCCGGATCAGAAGGATGTGGCGGCACGAGATGGTTTGCGCAACTCGCACGTCGGACACGTGATGGGCATCAAATCGGCGCCACGACCTAGAATTGGCGGGAGAGCCGGTTGTTCGGCTATGAGAGACGGTCCCGATTCCGAGGAGAGTGATCTCGTCTACGCGACCGACCTGACACCGCCTGCCGGCGATACCATGTCTTGAACCCGACCGCGGCCGGGTTCGCCGGCCTTCATCTTCCGCAAATCGATCACCATTTCATCCTTCGCCCGGCCCGTTGCGCGATCCCAGAGTGTGTGGTTTTGGGGAATCACCGCTCCGGCCGGTGAAAAAAAGAGATCAAACCCTTTTGCGGAGGTCGGCATTGTCGGGTACCGTCGATCGTAGACCATGCCGTACGCGGGAATCCCGTAAATGATGTGGTAGTTGCCGAGGATAAAATGAAGGGAGTGCCTCTCGACATAGAGTCCGCCGGTCGTAATCTCACGCTTGATGGACGTCTGCGGACGGCTGAGATAGAAGGTGACCCGTTCATGCGGTTTCGCCCGTGACAGCGCGTGCACCAACTTATCGGCCAAGAGGTGAATTTCCTCATCGCGGAACACAGGCTCATGAGGCGCCACGCCGGAAATGAATCTCTGGAGCGCGTTGCGATGCGCACGGACACTGAATCCGCGAAGGATGTCCGCCATCGTGCGTTCCTCCATTCGGTACGGATGACTGTGCAGGGTTTGGGGAATCTCCTCAAAGACGGTGGGATCATCCTCCAGGCGCACAAAGTTGGTCGGATCTTCGTACACGACACTCGAATTCACGTACGGAATTTCACAGCCGGCCAGAATACCCAAGGCAAAAGTTAAAAGTAAAAAGTTAAAAGTACGGCAATTGAAACCTTTGCCTTTTGCCTTTTTCCTTTTTTCTTGGCGCATTACGCCCCTTCGACCGTGACCGTCATCTCCACCCGCTCCAGGGGGTTGTCGCGCCCGTCACGCTTCACGTCGACGATCTTATCGACCACGTCCAGACCAGTGATCACCTCGCCAAACGCGGTGTATTTCCAATCCAAAAAATGAGAGTCAGCGGCGCAGATAAAAAACTGTGAGCCGGCGCTGTTCGGATCGTTGGAGCGCGCCATGGACAGAACGCCGCGCTTATGCGGTTTGCTGTTGAACTCCGCTTGAATGTGGTAGCCCGGCCCGCCCATGCCGTGAGAGGAACGATCGGGCCGCTTGCTGTTCGGGTCGCCGCCTTGGATCATGAATCCGGGAATGACCCGGTGAAACGTGCA
>DATFCE010000237.1:0-17220 GCA_035253365.1 Nitrospiraceae bacterium | reverse complement strand
CGCCTCCGGTTTCTTCTCGTCTGCGGCCGCGCTGGATGGCCTTTTTGAACATCCTATTTGATCACTCACGATGGTTAAACAACGCCAAATCCTCGATATGCTGTTTGCGATTGCCGGTCTGCTGGCCATGCTGATCGCCCTGGTGACGCTGTCGGCGTTGTTGGTCGGGCTGGCGATGGACGGCGGGGGACGTCTGTCGGGGCAATTTTTCATGTCTTATCCGTCTCGCTTTCCCGAACAGGCCGGTACTCTGACGGCTTGGATCGGCACCATCCTCGTCATGCTCGTGACCGCGCTGACGGCGGTCCCTCTCGGCCTCGGGGCCGCCATTTATCTGGAAGAGTATGCGCCGAAAAACCGGCTCACCGATTTGATTGAAATCAACATCGCGAATTTGGCCGGCGTGCCGTCCATTGTCTATGGGCTAATGGCTTTGGGCCTGTTTGTGTACCAATTCCATCTGGGACACAGCATTCTGACGGCCGGCTTGACTCTCGCGCTGTTGATTTTACCGATGGTCATCATCGCCACACGAGAGGCCATTCGCAGCGTCCCGGCCGGCATTCGGGAAGCGGCGTATGCCCTGGGCGCCAGCAAATGGCAGACAGTGAAGGACCACGTCATGCCGTACTCGGTCGGAGGGATTCTGACCGGATTGATTATTGCTTTGTCACGGGCGATCGGAGAGACGGCCCCCTTGATCACGATCGGCGCCCTGTCTTTTATTGCCTTCTTGCCCCATCCTCCGTGGCAGTGGGAATTTCCGTATGTGTCCTTTCAATGGCTCATGGACCCGTTCACAGTCATGCCGATCCAAATGTTTAATTGGGTCTCTCGACCGCAAGAAGAGTTTCATCTGAATGCAGCCGCGGCGGGGTTGGTCCTGATGGGGATGACCTTGGCCATGAACGCCCTGGCGATTTATGTTCGCGCTCGTTTCCGAAGGCGCATTCGATGGTGATGAGGAAATCGCCGTGAGAGTCGTTGCCGCACAGCCGGCTACCAAAGCCGAGGTCAAGGAGCTGAGCTTTTATTACGGATCGGTTCAGGTCCTCAAGAGAATCAATCTGGCCATCGCGGAACGGCGCGTCACGGCATTGATCGGTCCCTCAGGCTGTGGAAAGACGACCTACCTGCGCTGTTTGAATCGGATGCATGATCTGTATCCGGGAAATCGCTATGAGGGCGAGGTCATCCTGTACCCAGACAAGGTCAACATTATCGGAGCGGGGATGGACCCCATCGAGGTACGGATGCGCGTGGGCATGGTATTTCAGAAGCCGAACCCGTTTCCGAAATCCATCTACGAAAACGTCGCCTATGGCCTGCGTGTGCGCGGGATCGCGAAAGGCCATCACATCGATGAAAAGGTGGAACAGGCGCTGCAGGAAGCGGCCCTCTGGCAGGAAGTCAAGGACCGATTGCATGAGCCGGCCTTCGCGCTGTCCGGCGGCCAGCAACAACGGTTGTGCATCGCCCGGGCCCTGGCGACAGAGCCGGAAATGCTCTTGTTCGATGAACCCACCTCCGCCTTGGATCCGTCCGCGACGGCGCGTATCGAAGAATTGATGCAAGAACTCAAGGACAAGGTGACCATCGTCATCGTGACCCACAATATGCAGCAAGCCGCCCGCATTTCGGATTTTACGGCCTTCATGTACGTGGGATCGTTGGTAGAGTTTGACAGAACGGAACGGATCTTTACCAACCCTTCCAACAAGGTGACCGAGGACTATATTACGGGTCGGTTTGGGTAGCGCCAGCAAGAGGTGCGAAGTTTCTTGCCTCTAGCCTCGCGCCCCGAACCCCTGGCCTGGGGGGGCCATGCTTCGCCATTTCGACGAAGAGCTGAAAGAGCTCAAAGAAAAGATCCTCCGAATGGGTGGATTGGTGGAAAGCCAAATTCAGGGGGCGCTCCGCGCGCTGACCGAACGGGATTCGGCGCTGGCCAAGCAGGTCATCGAAAACGATCATCGCGTCAATGCGCTGGACGTCGAAGTGGACGAAGATTGTCTGAGGTTGTTCGCGCTGTATCAGCCTGCCGCTCGCGACCTGCGTTTCATCACCACGGCGATGAAGATCTCCACCGAGCTCGAGCGCATGAGCGATCTGGCCGAGAATATCGCGGAGCGGACCATTGAACTCAACGACGAACCACAGCTCAAGCCCTACATCGACATTCCCCGCATGGCGAACTGGTCTATGCGCATGGTGAAAGAAAGCCTGGACGGGTTTGTGAACTCCGATGCCGAGCTGGCTCGGAAGGTCTGCGCAGATGATGATTTTGTGGATGTGCTGACCGAGCAGTTGTTCCGCGAACTGCTCTCGTTTATGCTCGAAGACCCCAAGACGACCACCAGAGCCATTCGCCTCACCTTCATCGGCAAATACATTGAGCGCATCGCCGACCACGCCACCAATGTAGCAGAGCTGGTGGTTTACATGGTCGAAGGCAAGATCATCCGCCACACCGCACCGGTCTAGTCAGAAACAAAATATACGTGATTCATTACTCGTTAAACGAGTAAGATAGCTTTGTCGCGAATGACGATGGAATTTTCCGCCACGTGTAACGAATAACAATTCACGAATAACGATCCTCTAGATGACCAAACTTGGCATCCTCGACATCGGCACGAATTCGATCCACCTGGTTCTGGCCGAGGTGGAACCCGACTTCTCGTACAAGATCCTGGATCGATTCAAAGACATGACCCGCCTCGGCGACGGCGCGTTCAAGAACCGGCGCTTGTCGGAGGCGGCCATGGCCCGCGCCCTAGAAGTGATCCGCAACTTGACGACCTTGGCGCGCAACAAGGGCTATGATCGCATCGTGGCCGTCGCCACCAGCGCGGTGCGGGAGGCTCGAAACGGAGGCGAATTTATCGAAGAGGTCGCGCGCCAAACGGGGCTGACCGTCCGGGTCGTTACCGGACAGGAAGAGGCCCGGCTGATCTATCTCGGCGTCCGGCACAGTATGGACCTCGCCGATCGGCCGAGCCTGGTCGTAGATGTCGGCGGCGGCTCGGTCGAGCTGATCGTCGGCAACCGGAAAGCCATGGTTCAAGGCCAAAGCCTCAAGCTCGGCGCCATTCGCCTGAAAGATCTCTATTTGCGGAACGATCCACCGACGAAATCAATGCTGCACGATCTGCAGAAAGCCGTCGATGCCGAGCTCGCATCCGCGCTACACCGTTTCAGGACAAAGGCGTTCGATCGCCTCGTCGCGACCTCCGGCATGGCCGGCAATCTGACGGAGGTGATTTATCTACGTCGCACGGGCCGCCCCGTGCCCCAACTCAACCTCGCTACGGTGACGTTCAAAGAAGTGAAGGCCGTCGAAGCGCTGTTGACGCATGCCAGCTTCAAAGACCGATTGGCCATTCCCGGGCTGGACCCCAAACGCGCCGACACGCTCTTGCCAGCCACCATCGTCTTCCGGAGCCTCATGGATCTCACGAAACATCGAGAGTTGACCATCAGCGACAAGGCCATCCGCGAGGGCCTCATTTACGATTTCATCGAACGGCATCGGGAGGGCATCCTCGCCGAACAAGAGATTCCCAATGTTCGCCGGCGCAATGTGATTTTTCTGGCCCGCCGATGCCATTCTCCGGAGACGCACACACACCATGTCGCCAAACTGGCCACTCGCTTGTTCGATGAAACCCGCGCCCTGCATGGGCTCGACGACCGGGCGCGCGAGTGGCTGGAATACGCCGCACTCCTGCATGACGTGGGTTATCTGATCAACTCACGGCAACATCATAAGCATGCGTACTATGTCATCAGACACAGCGATCTGGCGGGGCTCACGGCCGAGGATATCGAGATGATTGCCGGCATCGCGCGCTACCACCGGCGCGCACTGCCCCATGACGAGCATGCGATTTTCAAATCGAAAACGCTGACGCCCCGGCACCGCCGTATGGTCGAAATGCTCAGCGCCTTGCTTCGCATTGCCGACGGATTGGATCGCAGCCACTTCTCCGTCATTCAGGATCTTGATGCTCACATCGGGAAGCCGGTCGTGGTGACACTGCATACGTCCGGCGATCCGGAGCTCGAGATGTGGGCCGCGTGCAAGCGTGTCGATCTTTTCGAGCGGGTCTTCAAGCGCGCCGTCCAATTTACCATCCGCCCCATCGAAGGAGAGTCCGCATGACACCGCCGGTCTTGACGTTCGAGCAGCCGCATCCATTTCCCGGGAAACTGATCATCGTGGAAGGCATCGACGGGTCCGGAAAGAGCACGCAACTGCTGCTGCTCAAGAAATGGCTCGAATCCCGGGGCGTCAATGTGTTTTTCACGGAATGGAATTCGTCGGAACTGGTCCGCGAGACAACCCGTCGCGGAAAGAAAAGCAAAGCGTTGACGCCCACCACGTTCAGCTTGCTGCACGCGACGGACTTCGCCAGCCGGCTGTACCATGACATCCTGCCTCCGCTCAAAGCCGGCATGCTGGTGTTGGCCGACCGGTACGTGTATACCGCCTTCGCGCGCGACGCGGTCCGAGGCGTCTCTCCGTCCTGGGTGCGCAAGATGTACAACTTTGCCATCCGGCCCGACATGGCGTTCTACTTTAACGTGCCCATCGAGATCGCGATCGAACGGCTCCTTGGCGGCACCCGCGCGCAGTTGAAATATTACGAAGCCGGGATGGACATGGGACTGAGCCAAGATCTCACCGAGAGCTTTCGGCTGTTTCAATCCCGCATTCTGGCCGAGTACGACAAGATCGTGACGGAATACGGCTTGATCACCATGGACGCGACCAAGGACATCGAAGAGCAACAGAACGCCATGCGGCAATTGGTGTCGGAGGCGCTGGAGCACTACAAACCAAAACGAGGGACTCATGGCAAGCGGCTATTTTGGCGACGGTTTGACCTACGTAAACCCGAATGACCTAAAAGGCAAACTCATTGCCATCGAAGGGACCGACGGCGTCGGCCGCTCGACCCACATCGAGCTGCTACAGGAATGGCTCGAAGTGCAAGGGTACGGCGTGGTGACGACCGGCTGGACACGATCCAGCCTGATGTCCAAGACGATCGAGGTCGCCAAACAAGGCAATATTCTGGACCGTTGGTCGTTCAGCCTGCTGTATGCGACGGATTTCGCGGATCGCCTGGAGCATCAGATCATTCCGGCCTTGCGGTCGGGCTTTATCGTGCTCGCGGACCGTTACATCTATACCGCCTTTGCGCGCGATGTCGTCCGCAGCGGCGACCGCCACTGGATTCGCGATGTCTTCGGATTTTCCGTCCTGCCGGATCTCGTCTGCTATCTCAGGATCGACGTCGATACGCTGGCCCTGCGGGTGATCGAAAGCAACGGGATGAATTATTGGGAATCCGGCATGGACCTGAAGCTCGGCGCCGATCTCTATGACAGCTTCAAAAAATACCAGGGGCTGCTGATCGAGGAATTCGACAAGATGGCGGAGGAGTTTCACTTCGAGGTCATCGACGCGCGCAAGCCGCCGGAGGAAATTCAAGAGGCGCTTCGGGAAAAGATCAAGCCGATTCTCAGGAACGGGCGCGAGCCGCACAAAGGCCCGAACGATGCCTTACCCGCGAATGAACACCAGCCGAGTGAAGATCGCACGTCCTTTACCTCATCGCTCTGAGCTGAGACGGCATCAACCACCACCGCAACTGTCCTGCTCCCCGCTTCGGTTCGTTCTCGAATCGAATCGCGCAGGCGCCCGCCTTCTTCAGCGAAAGCCCCGGCGCCGGGGCGCCGACCAGCATCCATGCCGCCGACTGCCCCAGGTTGGGCTCATGGCCCACACAGATCACACGCGCATCGGCAGGCAGCGCAGCCAGCCACTTGATCAACTGGCTTGGCGATGCATCCGGCAGAAGCGCCTCGCAGCGCTGCACGTCATCCTTGAATTTCAACACATCGCAAATGATTTTCGCCGTCTCCAATGCCCGCACCAATGGGCTGACGATGAGATGCGTCGGCATGATCTCCAGGCGAGCCAGCCCATCGGCCGCGTCTTGTGTCTTTTCTATCCCCCGTGGGGTCAGTGGCCGCTTCGCCTCCTGCCCATCCCATTCATCTCGCTCGACTGCAATGCCATGTCGAAACAGAATGCAATCCATGATCGTCTCTCCCCTGGCGGGATTCTACCATATTATTTTTTTCACTAAGCTTGACACATCAATATTCGTTGATATATATTGCGGCATGCCGTCCATGAAGACAAAAGACCTGCAGCGAGCCGCCGGCTGGTTTCACGCCCTATCGGATGAGACACGATTGTGCATTCTCGAATGCCTGAGCCACGGTGAGCAGTGTGTCTGCGATCTGACCGATACGTTACGCAGCGCGCAATCCCGCCTCTCGTTTCACCTCAAGACGCTCAAGGACGCCGGGATCCTGAACGATCGCCGGGACGGACGATGGGTGTACTATTCGTTGAATCCGGAGGTGATCGAGGAATTGGAAAGCTTTGTGGCGTCGCTCAAAGAAGCCGGCCGGAGGACCCGCGTGACGCCGAAATGCTGTGAGTGAATTTTTTTGGCCCTGATTCATCAAGAAATATTGATTAGTTAGTCAACCAAGGAGGATGCCATGGAGGATCAGAATATCAAGCAACTTGTCAGGGAGGAATATCGGCAAGCGGCACTTCAGGCCAAATCCGGAGGCAGCTCCTGCTGCGGCACGGCTTCCACGTCGCGGGTCGATCCCATCACCGCGGATCTCTATCAGCATGATGAAGTCAAGGACCTGCCGGACACCGCGCTCGCGGCCTCACTGGGCTGCGGAAATCCGACCGCGCTCGCGGAGCTTCATCCCGGCGAGACAGTCTTGGATCTCGGTTCAGGCGGCGGGATCGACGTGCTGCTGTCGGCGAAACGAGTCGGTCCGACTGGAAAAGCCTACGGCCTCGACATGACCGATGAGATGCTCGCGCTCGCGCGCGAGAACCAGCAGAAAGCCGGTCTCACTAATGTGGAATTCCTTAAAGGCGAGATCGAGGACATTCCCTTGCCCGACCAGTCGGTGGACGTGATTATCTCGAATTGCGTGGTGAATCTTTCCCCCGACAAGGATCGCGTCCTGGCTGAAGCGTTCCGTGTCCTGAAGCCGAACGGGCGGATTGCGATTTCCGACGTCGTTGTGCGCGGCACGGTGCCGGCGGATATTCGGCATAGCATCGAACTGTGGACCGGTTGTGTCGCAGGGGCGTTGGAAGAATCGGCCTACCTGGAAAAGTTAAGTCGAGCCGGCTTTCAAGACATCAGCATAGAGCCGACCCGTATCTACCGCATGGAGGAGGCCCGTGACTTCCTGGCCGGAGCAGGACTCAATCTCGACGTGATCGGTCCCTTGGTGGACGGCAAGTTTATGAGCGCATTTGTGCGGGCACGCAAGCCGGTATCGGATAAGCGGCAATGCTGCGAACCTCAATGCTGTCACACCGCACTTTAGAGAGGTGAATGATGGAAGTAGCCATTCGCTCTGTCCAAGGAACATCTGCCGAGAAGCGCCTCGGTGTCTTCGAGCGCTATCTGCCGATGTGGGTGGGCCTATGCATGGTTGCCGGGATCGCGTTCGGAACGTGGGCGCCCGGCGCCGTGCAAAGCCTCCGCGATCTGGAGCTGGGGCGCGGCAGCCAGATCAACCTTCCCATCGCCATACTAATCTGGCTGATGATCGTCCCGATGATGATGAAGGTCGATTTTGCCTCCGTCCGGAATGTCCGAAAACGACCGGTGGGACTGCTCGTCACACTGGCTGTTAATTGGTTCGTCAAACCGTTTTCAATGGCGTTCATCGCCTGGGTATTCTTTAAGTTCCTATTTGCATCTTGGATCAGCGCAGCGGAAGCGGATCAGTACATCGCGGGGACGATCATTCTTGCCGCAGCGCCGTGCACGGCCATGGTCTTTGTCTGGAGCTACCTGACGGACGGGGACCCCGCCTACACGCTCGTGCAAGTGTCGGTGAACGACCTCATCATGTTATTCCTCTTTGCGCCGATCGTCGCGCTACTCGTCAACGGCGCGTCGTCGCTCTCGGTTCCCTTTTCCGTGTTGCTCTACTCGGTGCTGGCCTTCATCGTGATCCCGCTCGCCATCGGAACAGCATTGCGGGCCTGGCTGATCAGCTCACGAGGTGTCTCATGGTTTGAGCAACGGCTCTTGCCGGGATTGGCTCCCGTGACGATCATTGCCCTTTTGTTGACCCTCATCCTCATCTTTGCATTTCAAGCCGATAACATTACAGACAAATTCTTTCATGTGGTCTTGATCGCCATTCCCATTCTGCTTCAAGTTTACTTCAATTCTTCGCTGGCGTACGGGCTCATGAGAACGTTGAACGTTCCCTACTCGATTGCCGCGCCGGGGGCCCTGATCGGCGCCAGCAATTTCTTTGAGCTGGCGGTGGCCACGGCCATTGCCCTGTTTGGTCCCGGATCAGGAGCCGCCTTGGCCACCGTGGTCGGTGTGCTCGTCGAGGTACCGGTCATGCTGTCCGTCTGTCATGTGTGTAACCGTACCCGGCACTGGTTTCCCAGGGAACCGCAGTCATGAAACGAGTTCTGTTCTTGTGCACCGGCAATTCTGCCCGCAGTCAGATGGCCGAAGGCCTCCTGCGACACATGGCTGGTGATCGCTTTGAAGCCTTCAGCGCCGGCACTCATCCCGCCGGCCTCAATCCCTTGTCGGTGCAGGTCATGAGAGAGATAGGCATCGATATTTCAAAACATACTTCAAAGGCTATTGCACATTCATCAACCAGCACTTTGATATTGTCATCACCGTGTGCAATCGGGCCAAAGAGACGTGCCCGATCTTTCCATCTGCCTCATCGACCCTGCACTGGAGCTTTGATGATCCTGCCGCGGCAAATGGTTCGCTTGAGGAACGCGTGCGTGCGTTTCGACGAGTCCGGGACGAGATTGCCGATCGGATCGAATGTTTATAGAGGAAGAATCAAGAGATAACCCCCGCTCGGACCGGTACTCGCCTAAGTTCAGGCGTTACAGTCGTCCCGTTCGAAAATCCTGTCACCTCACTATTAACAATCCTGTAACAGCTTCGTCACGGCCCCGTGACAGCGATCACGTACAACCCTTCAGGGCTTCTGTTACGTGGACCATTCCAAGAGAAGGAGTAACTCCGGATGGCAGGACCAGAATACTTGAGAGTCGTGGCATTCGCGATGGCGGTGAGTCTCGTCATATCTGTGGGAGCCGCGTTCGCCGGCGACCCGAGCGGGGAGCAGCGGCGTTCGGTTCAGTTCCCCCGTGTGGCGCAGATCGGCCCTTCCCCGCCGCCGCGAGATGCCAAGTCCCCGCCCCCTAGTGCAGCTCCGTCGATGGAAAGCTCATCCGTCGAGGATCTGTTGCTTGAAAAAGGCTCCATCACGATGGACGATTGGATACGGATCAAGGCTGAGGAAGAGTATCGATTGGCGGAGCGCGAGAAACGCGTCGATGTGCTCGAAAGCTGGAAAAGCAAGATCGAAACTCAGCCGATCCTCACGGACAAGTTCAACGTCGGTCTGAACGCGTTGCAGTTTCTCTATTCCCACAACGACGCGCACGTGCCCGAAGGCAAAAGCCAGGACAATTTTTCCATCCGCCGTTCCGAGATCATCTTCTGGGGAAAAATCAGTGAGCACCTCCCTCGTTGGCATGCCTTATTTGAATTTCAGAGCATCAATCTCGGCCGGGAAACTCCGGCCGTCGTCGCAGGCGCAGGCGCGACCGGGCAACCGGTCGCTGGGACGTTCTTCCGCGAATCATACATCGATTACCGGCCGGTCCTGGCCTGGGCGCCCAATCTGAATTTCATCCGCATGGGGATTTTCCGGATGCCGTTCGGCATCTTTACCGAAACATCGGGTGGTCTGCGCGACATCATCAGTTCTCCCTATTTGACCTCCGTCGGAAGCGGAATCGGCAATACAACCGGGACAGCCGGCACCATCGATTTTCTTCAGGAGCGTGATTTGTTTGTCGACGCGAGGGGCCGAATCGCGAACCGCCTGGAATACGTCGCCGGCATCATGAATAACAATAATTTTCACGCCAACGCCACAGGCGCCAACTCCCCGAAGGCATTCTATTCACGAGTACGCTTCTTTGGGACGGACGTCTCTTGGGTGAGCTTCACTGTGATCGCCGGGGAAAGCAATAACGCCAATACGAACATCAACGGCCGGGGCAAAGGCAACTTCGACCGGTACGGGTTGGACTTCCGCTACACCTCGAAATTCATTCCTGGGCTGATGGTGCAAGGAGAATGGTGGCAGGGCCATGACGGCGCCAATCAAACCACCGTCGGACGGGGGGCCAACGGCGCCTGCACGGTCATCGCGATCTGCGGAGGATCGGGCGCTCCCGGCGTACAACGCCGCACCTGGTATGTCATGGCCAAATACCTGATCAGCGAGGGATGGCTTCGCAACTGGGAGCCAGTGGTGTTCTACGAGCAGTTCGATCCCAGTACCTCGACCTCCAATGACCTCTATACCCGAACGATTGTGGGGTTAACTTATTACTTCGAGAATTTACCGCCGAAGATCCAGTCCAAAGTTCAAATCAACTATGAATTCCGCCATCACCAGGGCAATGGACCAGGCAATGTCGTCGATCCGGTCTCCGGCATCGGCGATCCCTTTGCTCAGAATGCCTTTTTGGTGCAATGGCAAGTCCGCTACATGTAGACTGTCCTGCGAGAGAGAGCCTGAGCCCAAACCCGACAAGGAGAATCGAGATGGATGTGCGACGCCTGAGCATCGTGGTGTGGCTGTGTTGTGCCGTCCTGAACGCCTGCGGCCCTCAACAGATCTTTCAGTCCCGCATCATGGAGGGGGTCGACACGAACTTTGATATCCGGGCATGGCAGGCCTCGCCTACCGCGAATCTCGGTCGTAAAGTTCAACTCGGCGGCCGGATCGTACAGGCGGAACCGAACCCACAGGGGGTGCTGATCATTGTTGAACAACTTCCGATCGTGGAGCATCCGGCATACGGCCCTTCGGACCTCAAGAAACGCCCTGGATCCTTTGAGTTTGCTTTTCTGTATCCGGGCAAGGTGGAGGAGAGCGCGCTCACCGCCGGGAACCGCGTGATCGTTGTCGGCACGACGCAGAAGCCCAGAACCATCATTCTCGACGGGGCGCCGAAGAACTCGCTGTTCCTCCTCGCCCACTGCATGCATATTTGGAAAACCGAAGGCCGGGAGATCGCGGATTTTCTCTCAGGAAGCGTGGGAGGGGGATATTACCCGCTTGAAGAAGATACCTACTGCGCAGCCAACGAGAAGGCCGGGTGAGACGTGGGCGTTGCGCTCACATCGCGAGTCTGTGTCGGTCTTGTGCTCCTCTGGTGCCTTTCCTCCTGCGTCGGCCCATTGCATGAACGACGGATCTATGATCAAGGCGGCATCCAGATCGGCATCCAACACGATCTGACCACCGACCGGACTTCACCGCCGGCGTTAAACAACCATCCCGCTCACTTGACGAGCGAAGAGATTTCACGCTTGCTCGGCTGGATTCAAGTCAGCGGGTACACCGGGACGCTGGCGGGATTGGTCGTCACGCCACCACGGATTCCGCTGTTCAGCGGCGAGGAGCTTCGATTGATTGCTTCCCCGATCGCCGTAGCGTTCGGTCGAGCCGGGCCCCGGGAACGGGTCTTTTTCTCACTGCCGAATCTACAGGCGCCGTATGAGCGCGACCGGACCGAGGGCTCGCTGTTTCTACGAGGAGAACGTCTCTACGTGCTTCTTACCGATCATGCCGCCTTCACCCAAACCGATACGGGGGGATCAGATGATGACAAGGACCCGCATAACACGAAAGGCCTGGCGCTCTGGGTCCGACCTCCGGCACGGGCCGAGACCGTTTCGGCGGAAGAGATGCCGTTCTGGGGACCATTTCACACGGTCCATACCGCGCTCAATGTGCGAGCGGTGTTGGCAGCCCGTACGCCGTTGCCGGCCCGGTCCGATAATTCCATTCGGCAGCCGCTTCCTCCGGGACAATCGCCGACAGCAGCCAAGGACGATCGTGGCCCGGCCGGTCTGGAATCCGAGCAAGACCTGCGCCTGCAAATTCGAGAGTTAACCAGTTCCAATCTGGAGCTTCGCGCGCGGTTGGAGGAGCAGGCGAAAGAAATGCGGGCGTTGAAAGATGAGCTCAGTCGAGTCCAGCGGGATTTGGAAAAGGCGGCGCAGAGACTGCAACCTCGTCGAAAGGGATCGGCCGGCGTTCCATAGACGTGGACGCGGCGATCAGCGTTGAGTCGGTGACACAACTGCGGCCAAGCTCTGCTCCACCTGGGTCAATGGCAGCGGATAGAATCCTGTCTTGACCACCACCTCCTGTCCTTCTCGGCTGTTGGCGAACGCCAAAAATTCCTGCACGATCGGCGACAGCGCCCCCCTCGGGGAGGTATCGACATACAAATAGAGCAAGCGGCGCAACGGATACGATCCGTCCATAACGCTCTCGGCGGTAGGCTCGACAAACGGCAACCCTTCCTTCTCCGCAAGAGGCACCGTTCGAACGGTGGATGCCTGTAAGCCGATCCCGCTGTATCCCATGCCGTAAGGATCGCGGCTCAACGCCAGAATGACGGAGGCGGCGCCCGGCTCCTCGTGAACCTGGGCCACAAATTCCCCATTCTCCAACACGTGCTCCCGCACAAACGCCCGGGTGCCGGATTTCTGATCACGGCCGTACAGGGCGATCGGAACATTGTTCCATTCATCGGCCAAACCCAGTTGGCCCCACCGAGTGATGGCGGTGGGATATCCGCGATGGCGGGTGGCGGAAAAAACGGCATCGACCTGTTCCAAGGTCAGGCTGGATACGGGGTTATCTCGATGGACATAAATACCGACCGCATCCACCGCGATGGGGACAGCCTGCGGGTCGTGCCCGCGTCTGGTTTTAAATTCTTTCATTTCCGTCCCGGACAGACGTCGGGAAGAGGCGACGATCAATGCGGGTTGTGGCGATGGAGATGAGCCGCTCGGATTCACGAATTCTTTGACGGCCGTCGATGACCCACCGCCTTCGACTGTAATGGTCGCCTCAGGATGGCGGCGGCGAAATTCAGACGCTAAACGCGACACCAACGGCAGCATGGTATTCGATCCCGCGATTTTCAAGCTCCCCGCCACCGGAGCGGTCGGAACATACCGAGCTAGTGCCGGGTCCAACACGGGCCTTCCATTGGGGCCATGTTCGGCGAGAACCGTTCCCCCACCCCACAGGAGCCAGAGACATCCCAGGGAACTGATCAGGCGTCTCGCTGTCCGGTCCCTCATAGTTCCCCCTTTCATTTCAGAATTGGGATCAACGATCCTAGCGTAGCTTCTCGACGTTGCTTCTTCATCACACCAGTGTTACAGAAGTGTTAATTCTGCCGTCATTCCGCGTGGAGGTGGTTTGGCGTTCACCGGCAGTGCGGTTAAAAAGACGGTCAAGCGGAATGTCCGAATCTGCCCGCCAAATGTCCGCATGGCGGACATCGCCCTCTCTTCGACACACATAGAGTCTCGTGAAACGGCGCCATATCGAGTCGGAAATGGCCTTATGAAACGGCATAACCTACTCACGATCCAAAAGCGCATCGTTTGTCAGCTCGACGAATAACCTGGGTACAATAGGTGCACTAGCGGCTAATCGTAGGAAGGAATGAACTGCCCAACGCCACCCATCGTACCATGGTGGCTCATGATCAGCTATCCGACAATCTAGCGAGGAGATCTCATGGCATCACCGCTCTTTTCCACCATTGCCCTTCTCATTTTCTCGAACCTGTTTATGACGATGGCGTGGTACGGTCATCTTCGCTTTCTAAGCCTTCCGTTGTGGCTCGCGGTACTAGGCAGCTGGGGCCTCGCCTTTTTCGAATACTGCCTGCAGGTGCCGGCCAACAGAATCGGCTACCAGGCCTTCTCAGCGTACCAATTGAAAACATTGCAAGAGATCATCACGTTGACCGTGTTCATTCTGTTTGCGGAGCTCTATCTGGGCGAAGGGCTCAAGCCGAAACATCTGGCGGGATTTGTGTTGTTGGCGCTGGCAGCCTGGACCATTTTTCAAGACCACTATGGACTCCGGTGGTAGCGGGCATCCAAGATGCTTGGAGAAACACCTGGCTGAACTTCCATGCAGATGCTCATCAGGTTCATGGGTGCGACGATTCTGTTGGCTGGTGCCTCTCAAGCCCACCCCCAGACGGTGCCATCCGTCACGGGCATCGTCCAACAGTACCTACAAACGCCACATGGCGAAGTGAACGGCGTGCTGCTGTCCGATGGAACCGTCGTCCGATTCCCACCTCACCTGGGAATCGCCGTGGCATCGACGGTGAAATCCGGCGATCCCGTCAACGTCGTGGGCTTCCCTGGTCCCCGGACGCCACATGGCCGCTCCATCAAAGCGTTGACCATGACCAATACCGCAACCGGCCGGACGGTCGTGGATCAGCCGCCGACGAGCAAACCGCTTCCACCGGCGCAAGGAGGTTTCTCGCGCAAGACGATGACGATAAGCGGCACGATTCGTCACATTCTCGTCAATTCCCATGGCGATCCCGATGGAGCGATTTTAAGCGGAGGCGAGCAGATCGCCTTCAAACCGCACCAAAGGGCGCGTGTACTCAAGAAGCTTCAGCGCGTCGGCAAGGCGGTGACCGTAACAGGCCCGGGAACAACGACTCCCTTCGGAACGGTGATCGAGCTGGAGTCATTGACCATCGATGGCGAAACTGTTCACTTGAAAAACTGAACCGATGACCGATTTGCCGTCACTTCAGCAGCGGCCTTCGTCCTTGAAACAGCATCTGGGGGTGCTGGGCGCGCTGACCTTGGTGACACTTGTCTTGGCGCTGGCGCTTGGCATCATGGTGCTCCGCCAAACCGAATCGGCCCAGGTGAGCCGCGCCGGCCAGCTCCTCGATGGAGCCGCGGAGCAATTGGCAGGACGCTATGACTACTTACAGCAGTCCGTTCAAGAGCATCAAAAAATCGGCGATTTTTTGCAGTCTGAGAACGAAGGGCTTCTCCGGTCGCTGACCGACGCCAGTCTGGCCGGCGTGCCTGGGGTAGAGGGCGGTTTTTATGCAGCCGACACCAAGCAGTTCCTTGGATATGCCTACCCGACGTACTCGGGCTCCGGTCCGAAGACGGACGTGCCGGAGGCTGAGCGTTCGACGATTGAACGGGTCGCCATAGAAGCAGTGGCTCGGAAGGAACGCGTGGACGAGCAGATAGCGGCGGGCTCAGACCTTCTGCTGTTTCGAGCTCATCCTTTGCTGGATCACGAGCGGCCCGTGGGCGCCGCCTGGGTCATGTATCGGTTGAGCGGCATTCGCAGCGGGTACCAGCAAACCTATGCCTATGGGATCATCGGGCTCTTGATCGTCTCGGTGAGTGTGGCCGTCGGCGCATGGTTGGTGACCCGCCGTCTCGACCGCAGTGTGACGAAGATCGAATCAGGGCTGCGGGTCATGGAACACCGGTTAGACACGCCGATCCCGCACACGGGCGTGATAGAACTCGACCGCATCGGCGCCGCCACGAATCGATTGGCAGCCACGCTCTTGGACCATCAAGACCGCCGGAGCGAACTCGAGCACCAATTGCGCCAAGCCGATCGCTTGGCCGCGCTCGGCCGGCTGGTCGCCGGCGTGGCCCATGAATTGCGGAACCCCTTAGCCTCGATGAAACTCAAGGTCCAGCTCCTCCGCCGTGGGCGAGTTGATTCGGATCGCCTGGGCGGCGCCTTCGAGATCATCGAGGCAGAAATCGCGAAGATGAATCGACTGATCGAGCGTCTCCTCACCCTGGCCAAACCGGCTCAGCCCTCATTACTCCCGACAGACCTTTCGCGGTTTCTCACGGAACGCATAGATCTTTGGCGAGCACGTGCGCTGGCTCAGGGTACCGCCCTGGAATATCACCCTGACCTACAAGGGTCTGAGCCCGTCCCGGTGGATCGCGATCGCGTGGGTCAAATTTTTGATAACCTCATCGCCAATGCCCTCGAGGCGGTAAAAGATCGAGAAGGCCGAATTCAGGTGGACATCACACGGGCGCGATCCGATGAGATCATCATGGCGGTCACGGATAACGGACCGGGCCTGCCGTCCCACGCCCTCGAGCACCTGTTTGAACCCTTCTTTACGACGCGCGAAAGCGGAACCGGCTTGGGCCTGTTTTTGTCGGGCGAAATGGCGCATGCGATAGGCGGCGATCTTCGCTATTGCGAGCACACCGAAGGCGGAGCCCGCTTTGAACTGAGGCTTCCATGTTAAGTCCGCCGGCCACCGTCCTCATCGTGGACGATGAAGAGAACTTGCGCGAAAGCCTCGCGGAGTTGTTTGTCTCGGGCGGGTACCAGGTTCGGCAGGCCGGTAATGGTGAGCACGCGCTGGAGGCGCTGGCGCGGATGCCGGATCATCCGGATGTCATTTTTCTCGACTTGAAAATGCCCGGCAAAGACGGCATGGCGACGCTCCAAGCGTTGAAAGCCGCCGCTGAGACCCGGCACATCCCGGTTGTGATCATGACTTCGTTCGGTGGAAGCGAGCGCACCATCACCGCGATGAAGGCCGGCGCCTATGACTACATCACCAAGCCTTTCGAGGCCGAGGACATGTTGAGAATGGCCGGACGAGCCGCCGAGGTCAGCCGGCTGAGCCGAGAGGTAGAGCGTCTGCGCTCCAGGGGCGAGGCGAATGACGAGGAAGGCGGGCTGATCGGCCGGCATCCGAGCATGCGGGAGGTGTTCAAGCTCATCGGCAAAGTGGCGCAGTCCGATACGACGGTCTTGATCACAGGAGAGTCGGGCACCGGCAAGGAAGTGATCGCCCAGGCGATTCACCGACATAGCGCCAGAGCCCAGGGGCCTCTTGTGATCGTCAATTGCGCGGCGATTCCCGAGGGCATGCTCGAAAGCGAATTGTTCGGCCATGAGCGCGGCGCCTTCACCGGGGCGGTTCAGACCAAGCCGGGCCGGCTCGAATCCGCCGAGGGCGGAACGGTGTTTCTAGATGAAATCGGCGAACTCTCCATTGCGCTTCAGGCCAAGCTTTTACGCGTGCTCCAGGAACGCGTGTTCGAACGGCTGGGTGGCAGCCGATCGCTTCGCGTGGATTTCCGCCTGTTGGCGGCGACCAATCAGGACCTGTCCCAGCTCATCACGGAGGGGCGGTTTCGCGAGGATCTGTTC
>DATFCE010000236.1:0-5751 GCA_035253365.1 Nitrospiraceae bacterium | reverse complement strand
TAGTGAATACAGTGAATATAGTACTTAGAAAGGTATACGACTAGGGGCAAACGGTCTATGCCGGACCGGTTATGGAGAGCGGCTCCCAAAGCCAGGGGCCGTTGTAAATGCTCGTTTTTACGTTAGGAGCTATCCGGGACGACGAAGCGTATAAAAAGATTGTCTTTACTTTAATTGAGGTGCGGGTCGGCGGGCATTTCGGCGTACAAATCGTAGGGTTGACCGAGCGACTTCATGATATCGGGCCAAACCTGAGAGGGCTCCTTCTGAAATACAGCGGCGGGATCGGCCGGCAAGAGAATCCATGATCCGGTTTTCATCTCGTTTTCCAACTGTCCCGGCCCCCACCCCGAATATCCGACGTATGCTCTAAAGAATTCGGACTCCGACGGGACCTGCAGCACACGCTCCAACGCCTCCATGTTGCCCCCCAAGTAGACGCCGTCGAAGACATGATGGGTATCGGTCGGCTCCTGATCGAGGCGATAGAGGATCAGCACGTGATTGGGCTGGACCGGTCCTCCGACAAACAACACATGGTGTTGTCCTTCGATCACCGGGACCTGGGGCAGGGCTTCGGACACCAACATGGCGGTGGGCCGGTTCACCACGACACCCAACGCGCCTTCGGCGCCATGCTCGCAGAGCAGGACCACGGTTTGCCGGAAGTTCGGGTCTCGCAAACTGGGAGCCGCGACTAGAAAGATTCCTTTTTCAAGCGAGGTATCCATGGATGTCATGCTATCGCGTTACAGAGCCGCGTTCAAGACTCAGTAGATCAACGTGAGGCATGCGATGAGGAGATCGGCGGTATCGGAGGACGCCTAGAGGCGTGAGCGCCATAGACACGAGAGAACCCACGCGAGAGCAAGGGTTCTCCAGCAATTGACGCATCAGGGAGCACTGTGCCGACGGCTATGAGGGGGTATAGGGCTCTGCCTCTACCAAACTATCGGATCTCGGGGTCGCTGTGAACCAACGGCTTGGACGGCTCGGTCCCCGGATTGATGAGGATCGGCACGTTCAATTGATCCGGCAGCAGAACCATTTTTGAATTTTGGCTGTCATACAATTTGAACCGGAGATATTGCGGGGTCAGGGTCTTGGCGATCGTCTCTTGCGCCTGCGCTTGGCCGGCGGCGCGGATCCGCATACCGTCGGCCTCTCCTTCGGCCCGGATTCGGATCGAATCGCCCTCGCCTTTGGCTCGCCGCCGCATAATTTCGGCATCTTTGGTGGCGATCGTCAATTCGAACTCCTTTTGTTCATTCTGTTGCTCCTTCGCCTGTTTCTGTTCAATGGCGCTCAACACAATCTGAGGAAAATCCACATCCGCCAGCGCCACACTCTGAATTTCCAGATGGCGGCCCTTCAATTTCTCGACGATAACGGCTTGGACCTTGTTGGCGATTTCCGTGCTCTTCTCCGGCACCGTGACCATGGGATACCCGGACACGACGCTGCGCACGGCCGACATGAATTCCGGCCTGACCACCCGGGGGTAGTAATCCGGGCCGATCTCCTGCGCCAAAAAATAAATTTCATCCGCGATCGGTCGAATAATAACCGCCGCTTTGATTAAGACTTGCAAGTCATCGGCACTGAGGGCATCGACATTTTCATTAAAGGTTTGCCACTTTACATCGTAGGTGAAGACATTATTCCACGGAGCGCGCCAATAAAATCCGCTCTTCAGCGGTTGCGTTGAAAGCCCTTCAGTAAACGGATGCCACCGCAAGCCGCGCTGTCCGGGTTGGACGGTGCTCCCGCAGGCGCCCAAGGCCAGAGCCAATACGACCAGGACGGCCAATCGCCAATAACCAAACATGGTTCCCTCCATGACGCGACTACGCGTCCAATTCACGATTAGGGAAACGTCGGTCTCGAAAGTCGTCGCTCCGGCCGGCGACCCGCGAGCGCCAAATGTTTATCGGCCAGGCGCTCCTGCTCCCGCGCGGCCTCTTCGTACGATTGGACCAGGAGCTGCGCTCCCGTCACCCATGGGGAGTCGGCCCCGAATAAACCTTCATACACCAACACCTGCGCCTTCAAATCCTCGGCTTTTTGCAGAAGCACAATGGCCTCGCGTTGATGATACTGCGCAATCTTCCACTGGTCTTGGAATGGGTCCACATCCGACAGTTCGAGCGGCGATCCGGGGTGACCGCAGCCGGCACACCACATCGCGAGCAGAAAAATCAGGCTTTCCGCGCGGGGAACGCCCGCTCCTGTCATGTCCGCGCCTGCTCATCTAGAGGATGACGTCGGGGAGACCGGCTTGACTCCAACAGCACCACTTCATAATCCCATCGCAGGGCGGAGAGCTGGACTCGGCCCCGCTCCCGCAATCGATTCAATGCCATGAGCAGCGACCGCCAGTCGTACTCCGGCAAGGAATCCGCGATGGCAAGAAAGGTTTGCTTGCGGTGGACTCGAAGGCGAGCTAGGATTTGATCTTCGATCAGACAGGCCGCGAGCCTTGCTCGCCCGGTCTCCGATATTTTGATAGCAGGTTCATGGGCGTTTGGACGGTTCCATCGAGCTCCCATGGGAAAGCATTATGCAAACCGTACTCCCACCATTGATTGGCGGCCGGCGAATTTTTCGGCTTCAATTCGAAGTAAATCCCACCGGCGAGCGGACGGCCGCCGGCATAGGACTCCCCCTTTTGCATCTCCGCACAGCTCTTTCTGAGCGAACCCGCTCACTGACGCGCTCAGCGTCTTTGAAACCGGCTGCGGAACGATGAATGAATGATGCGGCATGACGGTTGCGCTACTCACTGAAGAGGTGTCCATGCTCTTTCAATGTATGAGAGTTGCCATGTTCGTTTACCTGCTGTTCAGTCTCTCCACGTTCAGTGTCGCCGCCTTCGCTGAAGGCGGCCTTGGACCAATAGACGCATTACCCCCCGAAACCCCGCTCGACGCCACCGCTCCAGCCGGTAGAAGCCTGCGATCTACCCAACGGTTGGAAAACCAGTTTCGAGAACAGCAATACCGCTTTCAGCCGAATCAAGACCGAAGACAATTGAGGCCCAGACGGCCTGAGCCCGGCGAGACGGAAGTCAACCGGGAAGGAGAGCGACTGATTCCCGACATCGATAAAGGCGCCCGTATGTTGAAAGGCGCGATCGCTCCTGAGACGCCGCGTCGCCCGCCTTACCAGCCCTCACTACTACGGGTGCCCGACAATTCCGCGACCCAACGTTGAGTTGTGCGCACCACACGGCTGTGTGCACCGAGCGCCCTGGCAACTCGCTCACAATCACCTCTTGGCCCAGCGGCAGCAGGAAGCAGGCACTGCTCTGACTCGACTCCGGCAATGCCTCTCTGATCGATCACTGAGAGTTGACCTCTTCTTGGAGTATCATGCATGATTCGACCACGACGGACGCCATAGCGGCATAGTGCAGCGGTTGTTCCCATACCAGGGTCACTCATGGTTCGTGCCTCGCTGAAAAATCCCTATGCGGTCGTCGCGATCAGCTTGATCGTGGTCATGCTGGGGGTGGTGTCGTACCAGAAAATGGTGGTGGACATCTTCCCGGAGATCAACATTCCGGTCGTGGCGGTCGCCACCTTTTACAAGGGGATGGGTCCGTCGGAAATCGAAGGCGCCGTCACGCTCCGGCTGGAGCAAGCCTTCCTGCAGGCTTCATACATCGAGCACATCGAATCGAGATCGCTGCCCGGCGTCAGCTTGATCAAGATCTATTTCCATCCATCGTACGACGTCAACGCCGGACTGGCCGAAATCACAAGTCTGACGTACGCTAATCTCCGTTACCTCCCACAGGGCATCTTTCCGCCGATCATCATCAAGTTCGGCGCCGGTAATCTGCCGATTGCCGTCCAGACCACCAGCAGCGAGACCCTCGGCGAGAAACAAGTGCGGGACCTTGCCTACTTCACGGTCCGGCCGCAGTTGGGCAATGTCCCCGGCATCATGTATCCGACCACCTTCGGCGGCACCGTGCGGCAGATCACGGTGTTTCTGGACCCGAAACGGATGCTGGCCCGCGGCGTCTCGACGCATGACATTGTCGACGCGGTGAATGCCCAAAGCGTGCTCCTGCCGGCGGGCGATGTGAAGATCGGCGATTTCGACTACAACGTCTATACGAACAGCATGATCAAGGTCGTGGACCAGATGAATTCGATCCCGGTCTCGGTCGTCAACGGGGTCCCGGTTTCTCTCGGCGATGTCGGGCGGGCGGTCGACTCCACGATGATCCAGACCAATATCGTGAATATCAACGGCCGCCGGGCGGTGTACCTGCCGATCATGAAGCAAGCCGGCGCGAACACGCTCGCGGTCATCGACGGCATCAAGGAGGTTATCCCCAATTTGATCGGCCTTCCGAAGGATGTTGTCGTCAAGCTTCTGTTCGATCAATCAATCTATATCCGCCAAGCGATTCAGACATTGGAACATGAGGGCTTGCTGGGCGGGGGGTTGGCATGTCTCATGGTGCTGCTGTTCTTAGGCAGCCTTCGGTCCACGCTCATCATTGTGCTGGCGATTCCGCTCTCGGTCACGGCGGCGTTTATCGGCCTGTACTTTACCGGACACACCGTCAACATTATGACCTTGGGCGGCCTGGCGCTTGCGGTCGGCCGACTCGTCGATGACGCCATCGTCGTGGTGGAAAACTTTCATCGACATATGGCCATGGGCAAGTCATCGATGCAGGCGGCCGCCGACGCCGTCAGCGAAGTCGCAATGCCGATGCTCGTGATCACCATTACCGTCTTTCTCGTCTTTCTGCCCATCGCCTTCTTCACCGGCATCATCCGCTTCCTCTTCGTTCCCCTGGCGCTGTCCGTTGCCTACGCGATGATCGCGTCTTACGTCGTGGCGCTGACGGTCGCGCCGGTCGCCATGGAACGCCTCCTGCGGCGGAGCCATCACACCGGAGCGCCGGCTACACCGGCATCCTCGCCGCCCACCACGAGCCGCTGGATCGACGTCTGGAATCGCGTGAACGTCTTCGATCCATTCGTGGATCGCTACATCACGGTTCTGCGCTGGTGCCTAGGGCACAAAGCCCTGGTGATCATCGTGGTCCTGCTCACCTTTATCGGCAGCCTGCTCATGACGCCGCTGTTGGCGACGGAGTTCTTTCCGAAGGTCGACGCCGGGCAATTCGTCTTGAATGTGTCCGCTCCCGAAGGCACGCGCGTGGAAAACACCGAAGCCATGGTGAAGCGGATCGAGGACATCATCCGCGAGCATGTCCCCGCATCGCAGCTCGAGCAGATTGTCGCGAACATCGGACTGCCTCAGGGCTGGATGGTCTTGTATTCGCCGGTGAACGGGCCGCATCAGGCGTTTCTCCTGGTGAGTCTGACGCGTGAGCACACGGTTCGCACGGACGATATCGTCAACAAGGTGCGCAGCGCGATGATGCGGGAATTGCCGGGCGTGAAGTTTTCCTTTCAGACCGGCGGGATCGTCAGCGATGTCATCAATGCGGGATTGTCCGCGCCCATCGACATTAAGGTCAGCGGCATCAAGCTCGACGACCTCGCCGACGTCGCCAATCAGATCCGCGACATCGTCGTTCGCATTCCGGGGACCGCCGACGTGCAGGTCCGCCAAGGCATGGACTATCCGGAAATCCATCTCGATATCAATCGCACCAAGGCGGCGTATGTCGGCCTGGACGAACGCCAGGTCGTGACCGATCTGATTACGGGCTTGAGCTCGAACGTGACCTTGAATCCCGGCTATTGGATCGACCCACGC
>DATFCE010000235.1:0-5981 GCA_035253365.1 Nitrospiraceae bacterium | reverse complement strand
CCAAGATTTCTTCCACCACTGAATTCCAGACAAACGAAATCTTTTCATTCTTCAATGCCCGCTCTTGCATAATTTTGGACGCGCGAAGCTTATCCCGCCGATGAACCACGGTGACTCGGGTGGCGAATCGAGTCAGAAAGTTCGCTTCCTCCATCGCGGTATCGCCGCCTCCCACGACGACCAGCTCTTGCGCTTTGAAAAAAAACCCGTCACAGGTGGCGCAACTCGACACCCCATGTCCCATAAGCTTGGATTCCCCTGGGACTCCGAGCCAAATGGCGGATGCGCCGGTCGCGATAATAACCGTGCGGGTTTCGATCGTTCGATCGCCTTCGATCGTGACCGTCAGAGGAGTTCGTTGTAAATCCACCGCGGACACCTCTCCCATGACGAAGTCGGTCCCAAATCGTTCGGCCTGGCTCCGCATTTCCTTGATCAGCTCCGGCCCCATAATCGCGTGGGAGAAGCCAGGATAGTTTTCAACCTCGGTTGTCAAGGTCAACTGGCCTCCCGCATGTAAACCTTCAATGAGAACAGGCGCCAGATTGGCGCGGCCGGCATAAATGGCCGCTGTCAGGCCCGCGGGGCCTGAGCCGATGATGACGACATTTCGCATGACGTGAATTTAACACAGAGGCGCCGAAGGTTGCACGGTCATCCTCCGTTTCATCGAGGACCAACCGCATGTCGATCGCCACTTGACAATATGGTTTTTGGCGCTATTTATTTTCTCATGGCGCAATACCTGACATATGATGAGAAGAAGGCCGCCGAAGCGGCATTCCGGGGCCTGCCCTGCGACCCAACCTGGTCGGAAGCCGCGCGCGACGTCTATGCGGGACTCGTGAAGGCGCTTCACGTCCATGCTCCTGCGGATCAACAGGACGAGATGGCGGATCTCCCTGCTGAAGAGACGATGGCCGATCGGGCCGGCAGCGGGCAGGAACGGCGATCGGACCCAATAGCCAGCGACATCGCGGAATCCCAACCCGAGGCAGCCCCCGATATTCAGAATCCGATTCTCAATCGTGATGAAGCGATTGAAGCCGGTATCCTAATCGACGTGACGCCGCTCGCTCAGGAATTGGGACTCAATCTTCCGGTGGGCATCAGCAAGCCGTTGTGGGAAATCGGGATCACGGCCTCTAATAAATTGCATGATGAACAGTACAACGAACGGGTGCGCGACGTGCTCATGGCTCTTCGCCTGCATCTGGAGACCAATGAAGTCTCTTCGCCATGGATCAAATTCCCCGCCTTGCTGTCTTTTCCTCCCCAGGCGACACCGCAAGTATGCTCGCTCTATGCCGTGGCGCACAAGGACCCGTCGGCTCCGTATTCGCTCACGCTGTTGCTACCGCACGAGATGTCGGCGATCAAGCCCACCGAATAGCAGGCGGCTGAAAAAGCCTTATTCACCCACCCTGCCCCAGGCGATATCTCACCCTCCCGCCCCAAGCGCGCCGAGACGCGCTCTTCCCGATGACTCGTTTCCCGAGCTTCGTTCTCAGTCGCCCGTACTCCTCACGTACCTCCGAATGTACGCTCCGGCGTCGGGCTCCTTGCGGCCATGGGGAGGGGCGCGTCACTTGGGAAAAGAGCCGGTCTTGGCCGGCTCAGAGCGGGTGGGGGGAATGGCGTCTGGGGTGGGCGGGTGTAATTGACGGCTTTTGGAGCAGCCGGCGTCATCGAGTGTCTTGAGTTCAGAATAAATTTGCTTGATGACTTGCCGCAGCTCTGCCATCGGTAGCCTTCCATCAATGACATAATCGGCATGCGATAGCTTGTCCCTGAGCGGGAGTTGCGTGCGAATCCGCCGTAACGCCTCGGATCGGTTCAGGTGATTTCTGGTCTGCAAGCGCGCGATCTGGGTTTGCCGGTTCGTGGCAACGACGACGATCTTGTCCATCCGTGTGTGGGCGCCGGCCTCAATGAGAAGCGGTGCGTCGTAGACGACGATTCCTTTCGGGTTGGCATTTGCCAGTTCGCGGACCAGCCTGGTCTGCTCTCGCGAGACACGAGGATGCACGATCCGATTGAGAATCTCTAATTGCCGCGGATTTTGAAAGACAATGTCGGCGAGCGCCTGCCGATTCAACGTACGGTCGGCATGAAAGACTTTCTGCCCATAGTGACGGACGATATCCCGCCATGCCGGCTTGCCCGGCTCAACGACATGGCGTGACAACATATCGGCATCAATGATGGCCGCCCCGCATTGCTCAAACAGCTTGGCCACAGTACTCTTGCCAGTCGCAAGTCCGCCGGTCAATCCCACGACAAGCATGCGCGAGAATAGCACGCGGCCTTCAATTTCAACAAGCAAGCGACCGGTGCGCGCTTGACTTGATCGCCAACTTCCCTGTATCACGCTGGCGTGATGATGAATTCAACACGAGTATGGCTCTTTGGTGTTGTGGCGGCTGCGCTGATGTGTCTGTCCGTCCAGGGTCGGCCTGAAGAGCGTGAGCAGGTTGCCAATCCGCCTCGCACGATTGTGGTCGCACTCGACGGCAGCGGTGAGTACCGATCGATCCAGGAGGCGGTCGAGGCGGCCGGTCGGGGGGATACGGTTCGCGTGAAAGCGGGGACTTATCAGGAAGACGTCACGATTCATAGCAAGGAAGGACTCCGGCTGGTCGGTGCAGGCGCCGATCGCGTCCGGGTGCTGGGGTTAAATCGCGTGGGGGCGTTTCACATCGGTAAATGGCCGTATGGCGCGACGGACATCGAGATCAGCGGGCTCGCCATTCAAGAACATGGCGGACTCGCGATGGGTATCTTCAATGGCCGGAGGATTGTCCTGCGAGACCTTCGCATCGATGGATTGCTGTTTGGACAGCAGGTGCAGGATGTGCGCATTGAACACTGTATCATCGGCGGCAGTGAAACTACGGGTGTGCAGTTTGCCGATTCCCATGCGGTCCTTGTCGGTAATCTGATTCATCACAATGATCATGGCGTGACGGTCGCGGGAAAATCCGACATCCGCCTCGAGCGCAACATCATCACGCAGAACCTATACGAAGGCGTGGTCGTCACCGACCATGCGCGCGCTATCCTGATCAATAATACGATTGTCGAAAACGGCGGCGGATTGGCGTTTCTTCAGCATGCACAAGGGGAGGCGACCGGCAATATCGTCGGATTGAACAAGATCGGATTTTTGGTCGGCGAGGCCAGTGTCCCTCGACTTTCCTACAACGCGGTGGGTAACCGTGAACATGATTATGTCAAGGCCGGCACACCGGATCGTCCAGCGCCGGAATTGAAAACCGACACGGACGTAGCCGTGGATCCCCGGTTTGTGGATTCGAGCCGCGGCGATTTTCGCTTGCGCCCGGATAGTCCCCTGCTTCAGATCGGGCCCTTTGCTTATTTGGGCGCGTTACCCCCCCTTGGCGCCGCGTCGCCGCTCTCGCCGCGCTGATCGCATCCTCCTCCATTCTTTCGAGATCGTGTGACCACACCATCGCATTTCATGTGGTATTATAAAAGCAGTGCGGTGTTCATGTACGCGAGCTTATGTCTCCATGCCAAGCCGTATGGAGGGAAAGGAGGGACCTCATGGCGAGTTACCGATCCGAACATGAACGCGTGACCTCAGACGGCATTCCTTCTTTGGAAGAGATGGAAGTAGGAAAACCGGTCGGTGCAATCCTGCCGATGTCGGAGCACGCGCAAGTCGCGCTCCGTGATAGCATCGAATTGATCGATTTTCTCCTGAATCAGGACGATGTCACCTGGAACTAGCTGAGAGCAGGGGTATATCTGTCCTGCCAACGGTTTCTACTGCGTGACTTCCTTCCCTTGCCGTGATCTTCTCCCGTCCACACTGTATCCCCTCAAACGCTACGCCAAAGTTTGACCCTGCCACTTCGTAAGTGAAGTGCGGGTGTCGGCGCCTGTGTAACGATCATTCCTCCCGCGAGACTTCAGCGTCAGCATGGGCTGGATGTGTAGCTCCGGTCCGCGCTATTCTTTAAACGAAATCACATGAGCATTCCTGAAGACCAGGCGCGTGAATGGCTGGAAGCCGACGGCCTCGGCGGCTTTGCGTCGGGGACCATCTCCGGTATCAGGACCCGCCGCTATCACGCGCTGTTGCTGACGGCGACCACGCCGCCCACCGGGCGTATGGTGCTGGTCAATGGATACGAGGCGTGGATCGACACGCCGGCCGGACGATTTGCCCTATCCTCCCAAGCCTATCCGTCCGCCGTCATCTATCCGGATGGGCACCGGCGGATCGCGGACTTTCAGCCGGAACCGTGGCCGCGATGGATGTACCGGCTCGAAGACGGGACGGAGATCGTGCAGGAGATTCTCGTGCCTCAGGGCGAATCGGCCGTGGCGATGTCATGGCGGGTCAACAGCCTATACGGCGGTCTCTTCCTCTCCGTGCGCCCCTTTCTCTCAGGCCGCGATTACCATGCGCTGCACCATGAGAATCCGGGATTCAATTTTGAGCCGCATCGAGACGGCGATCGACTGATCTGGCATCCCTATCCCGGCGTGCCGGGAATCGTCGTCATCTCGAACGGAACCTACGTCCATCACCCGGAGTGGTATCGAAATTTTTGGTATGAACAAGAGCAGGCGCGCGGACTCGATCACATCGAAGATCTCGCCTCCCCGGGGATCTTTCAGTGGGATGTGTCGGCCCATGAAGCGGTTTGGATTATGGCCTCGGCGCCGCTGCACGCCGAACCGCCTGCTGGCAGCATGCCGGCCGACGTCTATCTAAAATACGTTCGGGCATCGGAGTTCGAACGCCGGAAACGCTTTCCATCCACGCTGCACCGAGCCGCCGACAGCTATGTAGTTCAGACCGGTTGCAGAGGAAGTGCGGGATCGATGCGCCAGGGTCGCACCATCATCGCGGGCTATCCCTGGTTTACCGATTGGGGACGGGATACGTTTATCGCCATGCGGGGACTCTGTCTAGCCACGGGCCGGTTTGATGACGCACGAACAATCCTGCTGGAATGGGCCGGGACAATCTCTGACGGCATGGTGCCGAATCGGTTCCCCGATCGAGGTGAGTCTGGCGAGTTCAATGCCGTCGATGCGTCGCTCTGGTATGTGATCGCCGCGCATGAGTTCTTGCAGGCGGTACGTGCGGGGAAGCGATTCCCGTATTCACGTGACGAAGCCGTGCTTCAGGATGCGATCGAGGCGATTCTCACCGGCTATGCGAACGGCACGCGGTTCGGCATTCGGCTTGATGACGATGGATTGCTTGCGGCCGGGGAGCCCGGTGTGCCGTTGACGTGGATGGATGCGAAGGTCGGCGATCGAGCGGTGACGCCGCGCATCGGTAAGCCGGTTGAAGTGCAGGCGTTGTGGCTCAATGCGCTGTGGATCGGAAGCGCATTTTCCCATCGATGGAAGACGCTGTTCGATCGCGGGCAGGAGGCCTTTGGACGCCGATTCTGGAATGAGACGGGTGGCTATCTCTATGATGTAATTGATTGCGACCATCGTGCCGGCGCGGTCGATGCACGGTTCCGCCCGAACCAGATATTGGCAGTCGGTGGGTTGCCGCTGTATCTCCTTGATGAGGAACGGGCGCGCCAACTGGTGACGGCCGTCGAACGCCGTCTGTGGACCCCCATGGGCCTCCGCACGTTGGCGCCGGAGGAACCCGGGTATGTGCCGCATTATGATGGCGGGGTGGCGCAGCGCGATGGCGCCTACCATCAAGGCACGGTGTGGCCGTGGCTTGCCGGCCCGTTCGTCGAAGCATGGGTGCGTGTGCGCGGCGAGACACCCGCTGCAAAACGTGAAGTTCGCGCACGGTTCCTTGCGCCTTTGCTGGACCATCTCGACGAGGCGGGGATCGGGCACGTCTCGGAAATCGCCGATGCCGAGCCGATGTCACCCATCCGCCACGGTTCCACCGAGACGACGGCTTCCCCGCGGCATACTCCGCGGGGATGTCCGTTTCAAGCCTGGTCGTTGGGCGAGGTCCTGCGCCT
>DATFCE010000234.1:0-7025 GCA_035253365.1 Nitrospiraceae bacterium | reverse complement strand
CGCCTGATTCTCCAGCACCCACTCTCTGGCAAAACGTCCGCTTTGAATCTCTTCGAGAATTTTCTTCATTTCTTGTTTGGTCTCGTCGGTAATGATTCGCGGGCCCCGGGTGACATCGCCATATTTCGCCGTGGTACTAATCGAATACCGCATGTTGGCAATGCCGCCCTCATAGATCAGATCCACGATTAATTTTACTTCATGCAAGCATTCGAAATAGGCCATCTCCGGGGAGTAGCCGGCATTGACTAAGGTCTCGTAGCCGGCTTGAATCAGCGCCGTCAGCCCACCGCAGAGCACCGCCTGCTCGCCGAACAGATCGGTTTCCGTTTCTTCGCGAAAATTCGTTTCAATGACGCCGGCGCGTCCACCGCCGATCGCGCTCGCATAAGCCAAGCCGACCTGCCGAGTCGTCCCGCTCGGGTCTTGATGAATGGCCAGCAACATCGGAACCCCGCTGCCCTTTGTAAATTCGGAGCGGACGAGATGGCCCGGCCCTTTGGGGGCCACCATAAAGACATTCACATTGGCCGGCGGGACGATCTGACCGAAATGGATGTTGAACCCATGGCCGAATGCCAGGTACGCGCCTTCTTTTAAGTTGGGCGCGATGTCGGTTCGGTAAATCGCCGCTTGGGCTTCATCGGGCGCCAATAACATGACCACATCCGCGCTTTTCACCGCATCGGCAGTCGGCATGACTTTTAATCCGCCCTGCTCGGCCTTGCGCCACGACGCCCCTTCACGAAGACCGACGACCACAGTGGCGCCGCTGTCATTTAAATTTTGGGCATGGGCGTGTCCTTGGCTGCCGTATCCGATAATGGCTACTTTTCTCTTGCGGATTTCCTGAAGGTCGGCGTCCTGTTCGTAATAAATTTTCATGGCTGACTCCTGAATGAGTGAAGGCTTCGAACCTGACTGATATCGTTGCTGATGAGAGAGGACTATTCCTTGGCGACGCGCTTTGGTTGTGCCGCAACGGCCCGGATCGGCTCTCGGGCGATCGCCACACGGCCGGTTCGGATCAACTCCTTGATGCCGAGCGGCTGCAGCAGATTGATCATGGCCTGCACTTTCCTGATGTCCCCTGTGACCTCAATCGTGTAGGTGGTGGGGGTGGAGTCAATGACGTTGCCTCTGAAAATGTCGGTGATCCTCAAGGCTTCTGCCCGATCTTCCGGTTTGGTATGGACCTTGATTAGGGCGGTCTCCCGCTCAACGAACTCACTTTCGTTGAGATCCACAACCTTGATCACGTCGATCAATTTATTAAGTTGCTTGACGATCTGCTCGATGATGCGATCGTCTCCGGACGTCACGATCGTCATCATGGACATCGACGGGTCCAAGGTCGGCGCGACAGACAGGCTTTCGATGTTGAATCCCCGACCGCTGAACAAGCCGGCAACCCGAGAAAGGACGCCAAATTTGTTTTCTACTGTGACGGAAATGATGTGTTCCATTTTCTAGAAAGCCGCTCATCAATGACGATAAGCATCATATCTTACCAACACGCTCTATGAAGCGTGACTCACGCCGTCACCACGGTATCTTTGTCTTCCGGCGTGGTCTGTCCGGCCATGCCCTTCTTCTTCAGTTCCGGCGGGTCCGATAAAATCATTTCATGGTTGGCCCCACCGGCCGGAATCATCGGGTAGCAGTTCTCGTACTGATCGACCGGCACATCCAACAAAACCGGCTTGTCCACCGCCATGGCTTCCCTGATTGCCTCATCGAGCTCCGAGACCTTGGCGGCACGCAGGCCTACAGCTCCATAGGCATCGGCAAGCTTGACGAAATCCGGGGTGACATCCAAATAGCTGGAGGCGTACCGGCCCTCATAGAAGAGATCTTGCCATTGGCGTACCATGCCATGGAAGCGGTTATTGACGATGATCACCTTCACCGGAAGCTTGGCGACTACGGCCGTCGCAAGCTCCTGTGTGTTCATCTGGACACTGCCATCCCCGGACACACACAGCACGAGCTTCTCGCGAAAGGCCGCCTGCGCGCCCATTGCAGCGGGAAACCCAAAGCCCATCGTGCCGAGTCCTCCGGACGTCAACCACCGGCGGGGCTTGGCCAATTTAAAATATTGCGCCGTCCACATTTGGTGTTGCCCTACATCGGTCGCCACGATCGGATCGCGGTCCTTGGTCAGCTCATAGAGCCGCTTAATCACATGCTGCGGCTTAATGGCCTGGTCGGGATCCTGCTCATAGGTCAACGGATGCGCGCGCTTCCATTCCTGAATCTGATCCCACCACGGTTTCCGAAGATCCTTTTGTTCGCCATTCACGGTCGCGCGGAGAATCTGAATCAATTCCCGGAGCACGCGTTTGCAATCGCCGACGATGGGGATGTCGACGTTGACATTCTTTCTGATCGAGGTGGGATCGATATCGATATGAATCACCTTGGCGTGCGGACAGAATTCGGAGACTTTCCCCGTCACGCGATCGTCAAACCGCGCCCCGACGGCGATCACAAGGTCGGAATAGTGAACGGCCATGTTCGCCCAATACGTCCCATGCATTCCCATCATGCCCATCGCAAGCGGGTGATCGCCGGGGAACCCGCCGAGCGCCATCAAGGTCATATCGACGGGAATCTGCGTCATCTCCGCCAATTCGATCAACTCTTCCGACGCGCCTGAAAACACCACGCCGCCCCCCACGTACAGAATCGGCTTTCGTGATTTGAGAATCGCTTCGGCAGCCTGTTTAATCTGCCATTTATTGCCGTCATACGTCGGGTTGTACCCTCGAATGGACACCGACCCGGGATACTTAAAATCCGCCTTGTTCATCGAGACGTCTTTCGGAATATCGACCAGCACCGGACCGGGCCGGCCGGTAGTCGCGACATAAAACGCTTCCTTGATTGTGACGGCCAGATCATTGACATCTTTCACGAGAAAGTTGTACTTCGTGCAAGGACGGCTCAGCCCAATGTTATCCGCCTCTTGGAAGGCATCATTGCCGATCATGGAGGTCGAGACCTGGCCGGAGAAGCAGACCAAAGGAACCGAATCCATATAGGCATCCACGAGCGCCGTGACGACATTGCTCATCCCCGGTCCGGATGTCACCAGCGCCACCCCCGGCTTTCCCGTTGCTTTGGCATAACCTTCCGCCATATGGCCCGCGCCCTGCTCATGCCGAGTGAGAATAACTTCCAGGTCCTTTTGCTGGTGCAAAATGTCGAATATTTTGAGGACCACCCCTCCTGGAAGCGCAAAAATGGTTTTCACTCCTTCACGTTTGAGAGCCTCAACAAAAATTTCGGCGCCAGTGAGTTTCATCGAATGCCTCACGAATCTGAAGGGAAAGTAGTGGAAAAACACAGGAAGAGTTTGGATCGTAGCATCGGCTTCCCAATGAAGTCAAGGACATCCCACCCACGAGGAATCCGAGAAGTGACACCTTCCCGCGCTTCTGCTCTTCGTATGCTATCGTGGGGAGTGACGTGCCGATCGGGCGGCGTAGGGTCTACATGGTTGAAGTTGTTCTTTTCTCCAAAGAAGACTGCCATCTGTGCACGGTGGCGTTACGCATGGCGCGGCGCATACAGGCGGACCTTTCTTTTCGCCTTCTCCACGTCAATATTACGCAGGATGCCGAGTTGATGCAACGATACGGGACACGAATTCCTGTGATCGTGATTGATCAAGCAGAGCAGTTAACTGGCAAGATCACCGAGCGCGAATTACGAGCCGCGATCAAAAGGGCGCGCTGGAGAGGACCTATAAGCCGGATTCTGTCCCGCTTCAGATAATTTCCGAATTGGGGACGGTCATTTCTCTGGAACTCGAGTCACCTCGAGCTTCGAGCGACCTACCCGAGGACCACGACCGGGCCAGCCGATTCCACAGCCGTTTGTGACAGCCTGGATTGTCCCCCTATTTGGTCTTGCTCCGGGTGACGCTTACCGTGCCGCCTGTGTCGCCACACGCGCGGTGGGCTCTTACCCCGCCATTTCACCCTTACCTGATCCGGCAGCGAAGCGAAGCTCCGCCCTCGGCCATCGGCGGTGTCTTTTCTGTGGCGCCGGTGTCGGATCACTCCGCCTGGGCGTTACCCAGCACCCTACCCTATGGAGTCCGGACTTTCCTCCCGCAGTTCCCCACGAGCGACCGCCCGGTCCTCTCCAGTGCGCAGGAAAGTATAATCATCGTTGCCAGGGGGGTTCAAGGTGAATTGACCGGGCGAAAGCCGTTTGTTACATTACGCGCCCCTGTTCAAACACTCCGACATTGCGCCAACACCAACCGCCAATGACTAATGATAATGACTAATGATGTAGATATACGTGAGCGGATCGGAATCGATGAGTCCGGGAAGGGCGACTATTTCGGCCCCTTAGTGATCGCCGCGGTCTTGGTCACACCGGTATCCGAACCTGACCTCAAGCTGATGCAGGTACGGGACAGCAAACGCATTTCCGACGGGCGGATCCTGGAAATGGCGCCCGATATCCGTCAGGCGTGCCAACATAGCGTCGTCGCGATTGGGCCTCAGCGGTACAACGACCTCTACGGCAAGATTCGCAACTTAAATCGGCTCTTGGCATGGGGGCATGCGCGCGCATTGGAGAATATCCTTGCGCAGGCGGAATGTGGCTTGGCGATTTCGGACCAATTCGGCGATGAGCGATTCATCATGAGCGCCCTTTTGGAAAAGGGAAAGCGCATCCGGCTAATTCAGCGGCCGAAGGCGGAAGATGATGTAGCGGTCGCTGCGGCTTCAATCCTGGCACGAGCGGAATTTTTGATGCGGTTGGCACGGCTCTCGGAAGAGGTCGGCACGACATTGCCGAAAGGGGCATCCGCAGCCGTCGAGCCGGCAGCTCGGATGGTGATCAAAAAGCATGGGCGCGAGCGTTTAGCAACCGTCGCCAAATTACACTTCAAGACGACTCAAAGCGTTATGGCGGGTCTCTCCGGGGCTTAGATCGTCTCTTCCGGGTCTTCATCGCGGCCCGCGACCGATGCGGGCACGCTCACCGGCTCACCTTCCCAATACAGAATGCGATGGCAATACGTGCAGGTCTGCAAGTCATCCGATCGCTTCACTTCGGCCACCAACTGAGGGGGGAGTTGGAGGCGGCAACCGACACAGATGCCGTTGCGGATCGGAGCCAAAGCAAGCTCCTTGCGGGCAGCCTTGAGCTTGGTATACCGGCTCAGTAAATTCGTGTCGATCCGAGACGCAATCTCTTTTTGTTTCTGATCCAATTGACTGAGTTCCGACCGCAGTCCGGCCGCTAGTGCCTCCAGGCGGATCTTTTCTTGCGTAAACAGTCCTTCGGCCTCGGTTGCTCTAACTTTGGCTTGTTTGGCCTCTTCCTGTTGGGCTTCAATGCGTTCCATCAGGGTCAGGATTTGCTCTTCGATCCCGCCTTTCTTCTTGTTGGCCATTTCGATCTCGAAGAGATGCGCCTGATATTCCTTGTTGGTTTTCAGCTCCATCAGGCGCGCCCTGAGCTTGCCGACCTGGGCTTCATGTGCTTCCAGATCGCGTTCACGATCACGGCGCTCTTTGGTCAGTGCGTCCACCAACACGGTGACCGTTCGGAGATGTTGTCGGGCTTGCTCGAGAGGAGTTTCAGAGGCTTGTAGTAGAGCGGGGATCTTCCGGTCTTGCTCTTTGATCTCCAATATTCTGAGATCAAGAGCTTGAAGCTCAATCAGCGACGACAATTGAGAGTGCAACGTGACCTCGAGTATCAACAGGATGCATATAAGCGCCCATTTCTTTACGATTCCCGATGGTTGGTGGGCCCACCAGGACTTGAACCTGGGACCAACGGATTATGAGTCCGCCGCTCTGACCAACTGAGCTATGGGCCCGTCGGTTCGTAGGGCATCAGGTCGGTGGCGAGATTCTAATCTGACCATTGGGTACTGTCAATCAATCCGATCCTCGCTTACAAGCTTTCCACGAAACTTTTCAGTTTGCGGCTCCGGCTGGGATGGCGTAGCTTGCGGAGCGCTTTGGCCTCGATCTGACGGATGCGTTCGCGCGTCACCTCGAAATCCTGACCGACTTCTTCCAGGGTATGATCAGTGCTTTCGCCGATGCCAAATCGCTTTCTGAGCACTTTCTCTTCACGGGGCGTCAGAGTTTCGAGCGCATTATTGATCTGGCGCTGTAGATCATACCGAATGGCCGCTTCGAGCGGAGAGATCGCCTTCTTGTCCTCGATAAAATCGCCCAGATGGCTGTCCTCCTCCTCGCCGATCGGTGTCTCCAACGAAATGGGCTCCCGTGCAATTTTGAGAATCTTACGCACCTTGTCCAACGGCAGATCCATACGTTCGGCGATCTCTTCGGGATTTGGCTCCCGCCCCAGCTTTTGGACCAAGTGACGCGAGGTTCGTATCAGCTTATTGATCGTCTCGATCATATGGACCGGAATGCGGATGGTCCGGGCCTGATCCGCGATCGCGCGCGTGATGGCCTGTCGGATCCACCAGGTGGCGTACGTGCTGAATTTGTAGCCCCGCTTATATTCGAATTTATCGACGGCCTTCATGAGGCCGATGTTGCCTTCTTGAATCAAATCCAAAAATTGAAGGCCCCGATTCGTGTATTTCTTGGCGATGCTGACGACTAGTCGTAGATTGGCCTCGACCAGCTCCGCTTTGCCGCGCTTGACCTTTTCGTCCGCCAGATCCAAGTGACGCACCGCTTCTTTGATCTCTTCGGCGGAGACCAAGGCTTCTTCCGTCTCCAAATGGCGAATTTTTGCGCGCGCGTTCAGGAACACCTTCTTGATCTCATGCAAATGATCTTCGGAGAGGCCGCATTTGCGGCGCACGGCAAGAAAGTCCCGGCGGTCTCGACCCAGCTTTCGGAGTAATTCCATACCGGCTTCCCCGGGCACACCCAACTTCCGCTGACATTGCGCCACTTCCCGTTCGGCCGAACGGATTTCTTGAGCCAGGTCTCGAACCCGCTGCACGAGGCGGTCTTTGAGCACGGCATGCAGGTTGATCAATTCCATTTTCTCGACCAACT
>DATFCE010000233.1:0-7006 GCA_035253365.1 Nitrospiraceae bacterium | reverse complement strand
ACCGATCGGTTGGATTATGTCTGTGCAATGTACAACAACTTTGCTTATTGCCGGGCGGTGGAAAAGCTGATGAACATCACGGTGCCGGAGCGCGCGGAGTACTTGCGGACGATCGTTGCGGAGGTGCAGCGCATCATCGGTCACCAATTTTGGTTGGGCACCCAGGCTTTGGATATCGGGGCCATGACAGTGTTCTTCTACACGTTCCGTGACCGCGAGATCCTGCTTGATTGGTTCGATGAATTATGCGGGGCGCGTCTTACCACGAGCTGGTATCGGATCGGCGGAGTCGAGCGGGATTTTACGCCGTCGTTGCTTCAGAAACTGCGCCAATTCATCGATTATTTTCCGCCGAAAATCGACGAGTACGTGGTCTTTCTGGAAAAAAACCGGATTTGGCTGGCGCGCACAAAAGGCGTCGCGGTGATCTCGGCGGAAGACGCCGTGAGCTTTGGACTCAGCGGGCCTACTTTGCGTGGCTCCGGCGTGGATTACGATCTGCGCAAGTACGACGCCTACGGAGCCTATCCGCGGTGTGAATTCAGCGTGCCGGTCGGCAAGAACGGCGATACCTATGATCGATATTGGATCCGGGTCGAGGAAATGCGCGAGAGCGTGAAAATCATCCGTCAATGCTTGGATCAGATGCCGGCGGAAGGACCGGTCATGGCCGAGGTGCCGAGCGTGACGTTTCCGCCCAAAGAGCGGGTCTTCACCAATTTGGAATCCATGATCCAGCAGTTCAAGCTTTTCTCGCAGGGATTCGATGCGCCGCCGGGCGAGATTTACTGCGGCACCGAAGCCCACAAAGGTGAACTGGGTTTCTACATCGTCAGCACCGGCGGCGGGAAGCCGTATCGGCTCAAAATCCGGGCGCCGTCCTTCATTCATATGGGGGCGTTCGATTACATGTCGCGCGGCTACATGATTGCGGATGCCGTCACGATTTTCGGGACGTACGACATTGTCATGGGCGAATGCGACCGGTGACAGGATGCTGAAAAAAGCTACATTGCACCCGGCCCGTCCCCGGATGCGCCGAGGCGCATCCTTTCCCGGGCTGTGTTCTCGGGTCGAAAAATCATGCGGCCCTTGCACGGAAAGGGGCGAGTCTTGGCGCGCCTGGGGTTGGGCGGGTGTAATAGATGGCCTTTTTGAGCATCCTGCAATTCAGGGATTGACAAACGTTTAACGATTAACGGTGCTACACAATGGCGTTGAAACCGGTTACCACTCCTGATACAGAAGCCGCTTCCATCGAATTGTCAATTGATGGCCGTACGGTGACGGCCAAGGACGGCGTGTCGCTGTACGACGTGATTTCCAGCACGGGCAAAATTGTGCCGGCGATGTGTTATCACTACACGTTCGATCCTTTTGGGTCTTGCGGCATGTGCCTCGTGATGGTGGAAGGAAAGAAGGCGCCCGTTCGATCGTGCACAGCCAAGGCGTCCGCCGGCATGGTGGTCCGGACCGAAGGCGAGGATCTCTTTCTGGCCCGAAAGAAAGCGGTCGAGAAGCACCTGTCGGTGCATCCCTTGGACTGCCCGGTCTGCGATGCCGACGGGCATTGCGAACTGCAGGACATGGCCTTCCAGCATCAGGTGACCAATCTGGCCAATGCGAAGCAGAAATTGATTCCTGAGGATACGCGCAGCCTGGTGCTCGACTTCAACATGAACCGGTGCATCGCCTGCGGAGAATGCATCAATGTCTGTAAAGATGTCTTGATGATCGACGCCTTGCAATTCGCCAAAAAGGGCGGATTTACTCAGGTCGTGTCCAAGGGCGACACCGCGCTGTCGTGCGAATTTTGCGGCGATTGCTTGGCGGTCTGCCCGGTCGGCGCGATTACGAACAAGTTTTCCAAATACCTGTACAAGCCATGGCAGTTGAAGAAGACGACGACCACGTGTAATTACTGTGGCGACGGCTGCCAGATGTATATCGAGACCAAGGATCGCGAAGTGGTGCGCGTCACGTCGCCGCTTTCCTGGAAGAACAAATGGGGCGATCGGGCCGAAACCTCGAAGGGGCATGGCGGGATTTGCGTGCGCGGCCGCTTTGGATTTGAATACATCGACAACAAGGCCAGGCTTCAGCAGCCCCTGATGCGCCGGGACGGCACGCTCGTCGAAACCCCGTGGTTGGATGCGGTCCATTCAATGGTGGATCGCCTGGCGGAGATCAAGGCGCAGCATGGTCCGCAGGCGATCGCCGGCCTGATCACCGCGCGTTGCACCAACGAGGAATTGTATCTGTTTCAGAAGCTCATGCGTGTCGCGATCGGGACGAACCAATTGGACAGCAGCGCCCGTTACGGACACGTCAATTTCGTGCGAGCCATGCAGCAGGCCTTGGGCGTCGGGCGCATGATGAATGACTGGGAAGATATCACGAAGGCCAAAGCGATTCTGCTCGTCGGCAGCAACATCACGGAGACCAATCCGCTCACCGCAGTTCGGGTCAAAGACGCCATCCGGATCTATCAATCTCAAGTCATCGTCGTGGATTCCGCCCAGACGAATATCGCCAAGTTGGCTTCGCACCCGATGATGGTCAAACCGGGGACTGAGGGGCTGTTCGTGCAGGGGCTGGTGAAGTCCGTCATCGATCAGGATTTGGTCGATGCCGAAACGGTCGGCAAGCATCCGGAGGCTTTTACGGCGCTGAAAGAGTCCGCAGCCGGCCTGTCGCTTGACACGATTGCCGCCGAAACCGGCGTGTCGGTGGATCAGATACATGAGGTGGCGGCCGTCTTTGCCGAAGCGTCCCGTGCGATTATCTTGTGTGCAGAGGGTATCGTTCGCCGGCCGGGCGGGTACGAGCGCGTGCTCAATCTGATTGATCTCGCTTGGGTCACCGGAAAATTTGGCCGGCCAGGGTGCGGCGTCAATACCGTGACCGAAGAAGTCAACGAACAAGGCGCTCTGGATATGGGCGTCGCGCCCGAGTTCCTCCCGGGGCAGGCGCGATTTGACAATGAGGCGGCGCGCGACCGATTCGCGAAAGCGTGGGGCGTGGATCTCCCGTTGATGGGAAGCGGCGCCAACCTGACCGAGATTCTCCGCCGTTGCCGAGCCGGTCAAATCAAGGCGCTGTATGTTATCGGGGAGAATCCTCTGGCCACCTTGCCGGCGTCAATGGAAGTCAAGGAAGCGTTGGGGAAACTGGACCTCCTGATCTGCCAGGACCCGTTTTTGACGGAGACGGCGCAGATGGCGCATATCGTCTTGCCGGCGTCCACGTATGCCGAAAAAGACGGCACATTTACCAATCTGGAAGGTCGCGTGCTCCGTGTGCGCCAGACGATGGACCCGGTCGGCGAGAGTCTTCCCGATTGGCATATCATGACCGCAGTGGCGAGCGGTCTGGGCTTTTCCTTCGAATACGAATCCCCTCAAGATATCCAGAATGAGATCATGAAGCTTCTACCGGGGTATTACAATCTCGGCCAACCCCGGAAGATGGCGCCGAGGCCGGATGCGTACCTTACTCGTGGCTACACCGGCGAGGTAAAAGATCGGTATCGAAAAGGCGGCCGAGCCATGGAGCCCGGACGGTTTACGCTGTCGTTGGGCCAGTTACTATCACATTCCGGTAAACTCTCGACCCAGGCGTCGGGGCTCATGAAAATTTGCCCCAACAGCGGACGCTTACAGATGAACGTGCGGGACATGGAACGCATGGGGCTGAGTGAAGGCGGACGGGTTCGTGTGACGACCGAAAAGGGATCGCTGGAGATGGGGGTGGAAGGCAATCCGGCCTTGCAGCCAGGCTCGTGCTTTTTCCCGGAGCATTTTAATGAACCGCCGGTGAAAGATCTCATGCCGATTGACATCGACCCAATCACCGGTGTGCCGTCGTTCAAACTGGTGTCGGCCACCATTGAAAAAATGGACGGAGCCGAGGTGCGGAGAAGCTCATGAGCGCGAGCGCATTCACCAAAAAGGTGTTGCAGGCTGTTCTCTTTTACGAGATTTGGGACGCGATGAAAGTGACGTTCAAGCACATGTTCCATCGTCCGATCACATTTCAGTATCCTCGCGAGCAGCGGACCATTCCCGATACGCATCGCGGCGCGTTGGGATTGCTGCGTTACGACGATGGCGCGGAGCGGTGCGTCGGGTGTGATCTCTGCGAGGCGGCCTGTCCGTCTCATTGCATCAAGGTCATCAGCGCGGAAGACAAATCCCTTCCCTTGCAGCGGTACGCCAGCGAATTCTATATCGACATTACCAAGTGCGTCTTCTGCGGCTATTGCGTCGAGGCCTGCCCCGTCAATGCGCTGGCCATGACGAAAATGTACGAGTACTCCACGCACGATAAGCGAACCCTCTTGTTCGACAAGAAGCGCCTGTATGACATCGGCGAGCGCCATCTCGACGACGCGAAAAAATACCTGTACGCGCATAATCAGGAAAAGAACACACAGGACAGTCTCGATTACCGATACTTTTTCCCGCAATCAGTCTTGAAGCCGACGCAGCCTACGCCGCCGAAGCATCTAACCTAGATAAAGAGCAATGGTTCCCATCTTCTTCGCGTATTTTTCCGTGATGAGTATCCTGGCCGGTGTGTTTACCGTCGCCCTGAAAAATCCGGTGCATTGCGGATTGGCCTTGCTCACGCTGCTGTTGCATGTCGCCGGCCTGTTCGTACTGCTCAATGCGGAGTTTCTGTTCGCCGTGCAAATCATTGTGTATGCCGGCGCCATTCTTGTGCTGTATTTGTTCGTGCTCATGCTGCTGAATCTGAAATCAGACGAACGATATTTGCACTCCCGCTATCTGGTGGTTCTCTTTGCCGCCATCGCGTTGGCCGCCGAACTGTTGTTGCTGGTCGTGCGCTCTCCGTTCGGCGGGTCGAAAGGCGATGCGCCGGCGCAGGCGGTGTTGCAAGGCGGCGCCAGCTACGCGGTCGGCATTAAAATGTTCGGCGAATATCTGCTGCCGTTCGAGATCGTCGGCATCTTTTTACTCGGGGCCATCATCGGGGCCATTGTCTTGGCCAAGACGCCGACCGGTGCGGACGTAGAAGAGCGTGAAGCGTGAGGGGCAAGTGATAAAGGCGGCAACTCAGCACTCAGCGCTCAGCACTCAGCACGTGTAATCATGGTGCCCTTAAGCGCATACGTGGCCGTCAGCGCGGTCTTGTTCGTGACCGGATTGATCGGTGTCTTGATCCGCCGTAATTTCATCATCGTTTTGATGTCGGTGGAGATCATGATAAATGCGGCCAACATCAATTTGGTGGCCTTTTCCCACTATCTGGAATCCATGGCGGGCCAGATCATCGCGCTGTTCAACATTGCCATTGCGGCCGGGGAAGCCGCGGTCGGATTGGCCATCATCATCGTGGTGTTCCGCGGCAAAATTTCCACGAATGTCGATGAAATGAATTTGTTGAAGTGGTGATGTTCGACCTCCTCGTCATCCTCATCCCCGCGCTTCCGCTGGCCGCCGTGCTGCTGAACGGATTGTTGGGGCATCGATACTCGCACGATCTCGCGCACCGTCTCGCGTGGGGATCGGTCGGCCTCTCTTTTCTGTTGGCTATCGCCGTCTTCGTCCAGACTTTGCAAAGCGGGGTGGCGCGCGAGGTCATTGCTTATCGGTGGATCTTCGGCGGTGATTTGGCGATCAACCTGGCCTTCCTCATCGATCCGCTGACCTGCATCATGCTGCTGGTGGTCACCGGCGTCGGTTTCCTGATCCACTTGTACTCCGTGGGCTACATGCACGGGGAAGACGGCTTTACCCGCTTCTTCACGTACATGAATCTGTTCATGGTCTCCATGCTGCTGCTGGTGATGGGCAACAACTACGTCGTGCTCTTCATCGGATGGGAAGGGGTAGGACTGTGCTCATATCTATTGATCGGCTACTACTATGATCGCGTCTCGGCGGCGAAAGCGGCCACTAAAGCCTTTGTCGTGAACCGTATCGGGGATGCGGGATTTCTGCTCGCGATCTTTTTGGTCTATCTCAACTTCCACACGCTCGATTACATGCCGGTGATGGCTCAGGCCGGCAAGCTCTCAACGGAAATGGCGACCGCGATTGCGCTTTGCCTACTGATCGGCGCCGTAGGAAAATCCGCACAGATTCCCCTCTACACCTGGTTGCCGGATGCGATGGAAGGTCCCACCCCCGTGAGCGCGCTGATCCATGCGGCCACCATGGTCACGGCCGGCGTCTACATGATCGTGCGCAATCACGTCATCTATGACCTGTCGCCGATCGCCATGACGACGGTCGCGTGGGTGGGGGGCGTGACGGCGCTCTTTGCCGCGACGATCGGACTCGTGCAAAACGACATCAAGCGCGTGTTGGCGTACTCCACCGTGAGCCAGCTCGGGTACATGTTCCTGGCGTGCGGGATCGGCGCGTACACCGCGGCGATCTTTCACCTCATGACGCATGCCTTCTTCAAGGCCCTGCTGTTTCTGTCCGCCGGCTCGGTCATCCACGCCCTCTCGGGCGAGCAGGACATCCGGAAGATGGGCGGATTGAAAGCCAAGATTCCGTGGACGCACGCGCTGTTTCTGATCGGAACGTTGGCGATCGCCGGCATTTTCCCGTTGTCGGGATTTTGGAGCAAGGATGAGATCATGGCGCATGCGTTCATGCATGGGTATTATCCGCTTTACGCCATGGCGGCGATCGGCGCGTTTCTCACGGCCTTCTACATGTTTCGACTGACCTATCTGACGTTTTATGGACGATCACGGCTAGACCATCACGCTGCGAGCCACGTGCATGAGTCTCCTGCGATCATGCTCGGTCCGCTCGTCGTGCTGGCTGCCTTGGCTGTCGTTGGCGGCTTCCCGGGGGTTCCGCCGGAAAACGGGTGGTTCCATTCATTCCTCCATCCGGTGGCAGCCGCAGGCGGAGAAGCCCCTCACGGCGGCGTCGGGCTCCTGCTGCTGCTGATGGGCGCGGCGACGGCGATCGCATTGCTCGGATGGGCTTTGGCGCATTATCTCTACGCCGTTCGACCGGAT
>DATFCE010000232.1:0-5117 GCA_035253365.1 Nitrospiraceae bacterium | reverse complement strand
CATGTACCTGGTGGCACTGACCACAGCCTATTTTGTCATCAAGGCCCGCGCGGCCGCGCGGGGCATCGCCATCACTAAAGATCAACTCTATGATTTGATTGTCTATGCCGCGGTGGGGGTCTTTGTCGGCGGGCGTCTCGGCTACACCCTTTTTTATAACTTTCCGTACTACATCGACCATCCCGCCAAGATTTTTGCCGTCTGGGAAGGAGGCATGTCGTTTCATGGGGGCCTGCTCGGCACCGTGCTGGCCATCCTCCTGTTCTGCCGACGGCGTGGCTTTCATCCATATACCATTGCCGATCTGGCCGCCCTCACCGTGCCGATCGGACTCGGCCTGGGACGCATTGGAAATTTTATCAATGGCGAGCTGTATGGACGGCCCACCGATGTTCCATGGTGCATGATCTTTCCAGGCGGCGGGCCGGAGTGCCGGCATCCCTCACAATTCTACGAAGCGGTGCTGGAAGGCGGCTTACTGTTTATTGTCATCTGGCTCGTGGGGCGCCGGCCGACCCCTCCTGGAACACTCATGTGGACCTTCATTACCGGCTACGGCCTTATTCGTTTGGTCGTGGAGTTCTTTCGCGAGCCCGACTTTCATCTGGGCTTTATTCTCGGGCCTTTCTCCATGGGCCAGGTCCTGAGTCTCCCCATGGTGCTAATCGGGGCCTTTATGTTGGCGCGTGGATACCAGACTGCGTCGGAGCGACGGGATCACGCGCTCGGGACTCGATCAAAGCAGCGCGTATAGCTGTTCCTCGGCCGTCGCACTCCTACACCACCCCGTAAGGACCGCCATGGCAGCTGATATCTCCCGGCACACACGGTTATCGACACTTGCCCTCGCCGCTCTTGGTGTCGTCTATGGCGATATCGGAACCAGCCCGCTCTATGCGCTTCGAGAGTGTTTTCATCCTTCCCATAGTCTTGCCGTCACAGACGCGCACGTGCTCGGCGTCCTTTCGCTGATCATTTGGTCGCTGCTCCTCGTGGTGACCGTGAAATACCTTGTCTTTGTGCTTCGAGCGGATAACGAAGGGGAGGGAGGCATCCTTGCCTTGATGGCGCTCAGCCAGCGCCATAAGGGGCACATTCCTTCCCGCCGCTTGGAGGTCGTTGTCGTGCTTGGGCTTCTCGGGGCGGCCCTGGTCTATGGAGACGGCATCATCACGCCCGCCATTTCGGTCCTCAGCGCGGTCGAAGGGCTGGAAATGGCGACTCCTTTGTTCAAGCCGTATCTCATCGTGATCGCGGTGGTCGTGCTGGTCGTCTTATTTATCTTTCAAGGACGGGGGACGGGGCGGATCGGGCGTATTTTCGGACCCGTGATCCTCGTGTGGTTTGTGACGCTGGCCGTGCTCGGTTTGGTAAGTATCGTCCAGACTCCCGGCGTTCTCCTGTCCGGCAATCCCGTGTTTGCTCTTTCCTTTCTGCTCAAAAATCCGGGCCAGGCCTTTGGCGTACTGGGCAGCGTGTTTCTGGTGTTGACTGGCGCCGAAGCGCTCTATGTGGATATGGGACATTTCGGAAAGGCCCCAATTCGGGCCGGTTGGTTTGCCGTCGTCTTACCGGCTTTGCTGCTGCAATATTTGGGGCAGGGCGCTCTCCTCATTCGGAGTCCCGAGGCCGTCGCGAACCCCTTTTATCTGCTTGCTCCTGATTGGCTCTTGTATCCGCTGGTCGGTTTGGCAACGGCCGCTACGGTGATTGCCTCACAAGCCATGTTAAGCGGCGCCTTTTCGCTCACGCACCAAGCGATTCAACTCGGCTACCTGCCCCGCATGACCATCACGCATACGTCGGCGGCTCAGATCGGGCAAATTTATGTGCCCTTTCTGAATTGGGCCATGCTGGTCGGGACGATCAGCCTCGTGCTGTTCTTTCAAACCTCGAGCAACCTGGCCGCGGCGTATGGCATTGCCGTGTCGGGCACCATGGTCATTACCTCCATTTTGACGTCGGTGGTCAGCCGGCGAATCTGGCGATGGGGTTGGCCGGCCACGCTTGCCATGAGCGGGACGTTTCTGTTGGTTGATGTGACCTTCTTCAGCGCCAATGCGTTGAAGATTCCCCAAGGCGGATGGTTGCCGCTGGCCCTCGGGGCCCTGTTCTTTTTACTGATGACGACGTGGCATCGGGGTCGGGCGTTGGTCAATCAGCATATTCGCAGTATCACACCCCCGTTGGTGGACTTCCTTGGAGACGCGGCGCTCCATGCAAAGGCGAAGGTGCCGGGCTATGCCGTGTTTATGACGCACGATCCGGACACCACCCCGCCGGCGTTGCAACAAAACGTACGGCACAACCAATGCCTTCATGAGCATGTCATTTTTCTCACGGTCATGACGCAACGCGTGCCCTATGTACCCTGCGACCGGCAGGTCAACGTCATCCAACTCGATGCGGGGGTCCATCGGGTGATCGTGCAACATGGATTTCTCGATATGCCCGATATCCCCGGCATTTTGAAGGAATGTCAAAAGAAGGATTTAACGGTACCCGTTCCCGCAGTGACCTTTTTCCTGAGCCGATTGATTTTTCTGGCGACCCCGAAACCCGGTATGGCGCTGTGGCGGGAAAAACTCTTTGTCTTCTTGGCGCGGAATTCCACCCGAGCCAGCTCCTTCTTCCGCATTCCCTCCGAACAGGTGATCGAAATCGGGTTGGTGGTGGAGATTTAGCGAAGGCCGGCCGGATGACGGGAATCATGGCGCGCGATGGGGCGACAGTTTGAGCCCTTCGGCGATTTTTCGCAGGATGACCGCCCACAGTATCGCCACCAAAGCCAACTCCGCCAAGGCGGCCTGGGGCAGTCGCGATGCGAAAAAGTTGAACAATCCATGGCAGAAAATCGCCAATAAGAATCCTTTCAGAACCAGCGAGCGTCCGGCAGCGCGATCCATAAACTTGGCTTTGCCGAGCGCATATCCCCAGAAACCGGAGTAGAGGACGTGGCTGGGAACGCTCATTAATGCTCGCAGTACAAAGACGGACATGACCACGCCGAACGGCGAAAGCACCTCCAGGGATTGCGATGTGTCGGATGCATTGAGATAAGCGGCCATGAGGTAGAAGAGATTTTCCATCGACGCGAATCCTAAGGCGACAGCGGCGGTATAGATGATGCCGTCGAGGGGTTCATCAAATTCAGGATGGCGGAACACAGTGAAACGCACACCGCCGAATTTGAGTGTTTCTTCGATCACCGGCGCAATCAGCACCGTCATAAGCAAAGAATCGTTGAACAGGATTTCAAGAAACGTCGCGGGGATGCCCAACCCTATGCCGACGAAGAAGCTGGTTATGAGGAGTCTTTTGGGTTCCGGCTCCAGGCTGTCTCTTTTGTAAAAGAACCACAGCCAAAACAGACCCGGCACGAAGGAAGCGGCACATAAGGCTGCGTAGCTCATCGGGTGATATCTGGCAAAGTCGGTGATTGGGAAACCGGTGATTCATTCTACTGATAGAGATGGTCCAGCGGGAAGATCCGAAATCCTTAAGGCCGTGGTCGGAGTTGGGGCGCGATCGCAATGCTACACGGAAGCTGCGGACGTAATGCAGTGTGAGCCGACCACTGACATACATGGGGACAGTATTCCTACGGGAACGCAAGTATCTGTCCGATTTGCACATTTACCGTGAGATTCTAAGTTGATAGAGGCGGTCATACTTATCACCATCCACCGGCGGGGGTGCTCAATGATTAGAGCGTTAATTGCCGATGATCATGCAGTCGTGCTCAAAGGGCTCAAACAAGTTCTGTCCGATACACCCGACATTGCCGTGGTTGCCGAAGCCAACACGGGGCAGCAAGTACTGGATCTTATCCGGACCAAACCCGTCGATGTCGTCGTCTTGGACATCGCGATGCCGGATGGAAATGGCCTGGACGTGTTGCGGAGCCTGAAGCGCGAACGCCCGTCCTTACCGGTCGTGGTCCTGAGCATGCATTCGGAGGAACAATACGGCGTGCTGGTGTTGAAGGCCGGGGCAGCCGGGTATTTAACGAAGGAATCAGCTCCCGATCAATTGATTGCCGCGATTCGTAAGGTGATCGGAGGCGGGAAATACATCAGCACGGCGTTGGCCGAGAAGCTGGCCTTTGATTTAGAGAGTGATCCCAACGTGCCCTTGCACGAGCGTCTCTCCTCCCGTGAGTATCAGGTATTGGGGATGATTGCGATCGGGAAGACGGTCGGGGAGATTGCCCAGACACTCGGATTGAGTGCCAAAACGATCAGCACCTACCGATCCCGGATTCTTGAGAAAATGAAAATGCAGAAGAATGCGGAGCTCACACATTACGCGGTTCGGCAGGGCTTGGTCGATGCAATGAACTTCAAAGAACAGACGCCGAAGCGAGCCGTCAGTTAGCGCGATCGCTCTGAATGCCGGTGTCACTTCCTCGCAGCACTCCGGACAGTGCACCGAGGAGGTCTCCCGGGGGAAGTCGTTTCACTTCGCCGGTTTTTCGGGTCTTCAGCTCTACGACTCCTTGATTTAAGCTTTTGTCTCCGATGACCACTTGATACGGCGCGCCGATTAAATCGGCATCGTTGAATTTGACGCCGGCCCGTTCATCGCGGTCATCCCACAGCACTTCAATGCCGCCGCCTATCAATGATTCATACAGTGACTGGGCCGCCTCACCCACCGACTTCGATTGGTTGAGCGGCAGCAGATGGACGTGAAACGGCGCGATCGGGACCGGCCAAATGATGCCTTTCCCGTCATGATTTTGCTCGATGGCCGCGGCGGCGGTCCGGCTCACTCCGATTCCGTAACAGCCCATCACCGCGAGGGTTTCGCGCCCTTGAGAGTCGAGAAACGTCGCGCCCATCGCTTGGCTGTATTTGGTGCCCAACCTAAAGACGTGGCCCACCTCAATCCCTCGCGCCATCTTCAACGTTCCCTGTCCACGAGGCGAGGGATCGCCAGCCTGTGCGTTGCGTAGATCGGCAAAGCGTTCGACTGAAAAATCCCGATCCCAATTGGCATCGACGTAATGCATCTCGGCTTCGTTGCCGCCGACGACGAAGTTCGACAGGGCTTTTACGGCATGATCGGCGATGAGACGGACACGTTTGAGTCCGATGGGGCCTGTAAAACCCACC
>DATFCE010000231.1:0-5810 GCA_035253365.1 Nitrospiraceae bacterium | reverse complement strand
GATCAAATGGTCAAAACCTGCATGGTGGGTCTCAGTGAGGCCAAACCCGCCCGGCTCAAGGTCAGCGATGGCAGGTGGCTGGGCCTGCTGCGCACCGCCATTGACGGATCGGACGTCAAACTTATTCCCGGCGCAAAATTTGTACCGGTTTCAGATCGCCTCGCAACGTCGCAGATAAGCTTCCAGGGACGGGTCTTCGAATGCCATGGCGCAGGCCGCGTTCGCTTCGGTACCATTGTCTCGGTCAAGGATTACCCCAACGAAACTTACCCCGGCATTCTCGATCGTTTGAACCTGCCGTATGATACCGTTGTCACACAGAGCTTCACCCCGATAGATCCGATTTCGGCGCAGGGGAAGATTTCAAGGGTACGTAAGCAGATGCGCGCCGCCGAGGATGCCGCTGTCTCGCTGTTGGCGCAGCTGGAAGAGGCCGAGGACGATGTGGCCTCTGGCAGGGTGGTCTTTGGTGAACACCATTGCAGCATTGCCCTGTTTTGCGACAGCCGTGCCGAACTCGAACAAGCCATGGCATATGTGACCCGCGCCATGCAGGATGCGGGGGCGGCAATCGTGCGCGAAAGCTTTTCATCGCGTGCCGTGTATTTCGCCCAACATCCTGGTAATTTTGCGTATCGTACCCGCCCGGCAATGATCTCGTCGCAGAATTTTGCGCAGCTCTGCGCGCTTCATGGTCTGCCAAAAGGCAATCCGCCGGAGAAATGCCCTTGGGGTGACGCCGTCACGATTATTCCGACGGCGCGCGGAGAAACGTTCCGGTTCAATTTTCACCTCCCTGGCAAACGCGACCAGAGAACGGTCGGCCACACGCTGGTGCTTGGCCAGACCGGATCCGGCAAGACGCTAGGCACGGCATTTCTGATAAGTCAGGCGCAAAGGCTGAATGTTCGTACAATTCTGTTCGACAAGGATAACGGCTTCGAAATGGCCGTGCGTGCGATGGGCGGCCATTATTCCGCTGTGCGCATGGGTGCGGAAACGGCGTTCAACCCCATGCGTGCCGAAGCAGACGCGCGCGGCGCCGCATGGTTGACGGACTGGTTGACCGCAATGGTTGAAAATGACGGCGACAGGCTCAATCCCGTGCAGATTCAGGCACTAACCGATGCTGTCCAGTCCAACAGCGTTGCGGACCGGAGACTGCAGAATTTCGAGCAGTTTCGCAGTCAGCTGCGTGCGACCGACGACGATGGCGATCTTTACAATCGCCTGGGCCGCTGGGACGATACCGGCCAGTTTGGCTGGCTGTTTGGAGGCAAGGGCCTCGATCCCCTCGCATTCGATGACGGGGTTACCGCGTTCGATCTCTCCGAAATCTTCGATAACGATACCGTTCGCACCGCATGGCTGAGTTATGTGTTTCGACGGGTGGAAAGGCTCGTGGAAGACGAACATCCCACGCTTCTGGTGCTGGACGAGGCCTGGAAGCTTCTCGACGATCCGTATTTCGAATCCCGTCTGAAGGACTGGATGCTGACCATGCGCAAGAAGAACGTTGCCGTCGTTCTCCTGACGCAGCGCGTATCCCACATTAAAAACAGCCGCGCCGGCGACGCCATTCTGGAAAGCGCGGTAACGCGCCTCGTCTATCCCAGCGCCTTTAACACGGAAGCGGAATTGGCGCCGCTACACCTGACGCCGACGGAAACCTCGTTCCTGCAAATGAGCAATGTCGACAACCACTTCGTGTTGATGAAATCCGGTGCCGACAGTGTGGTCCTGGATCTGGATCTCGGCGCTTTGGGCAAGGCACTCGATATTTTGGGAGGCGGACGCGGTGAAAGGGCGCCGGCCGGTTGGCGCGACAGGCCGGATTTTTACACGGAGATGCTTTAGTAATGCGGAAAATACTTATTCTATTTTTATGTCTTTCCGGTCTCGTTTCCTGCCAGTCTGTTCCTGCTGAGCGGAAGAACAACTGCGCGTGTCTATGGGAAAGACCTCAAGGTATTAAAACTATACTAGAAGGAATACAGGCATGACCAACACCCGGTATATTGCATTGCTGTCTTTCACCGCATTGCTGTCCATCAGTGCCGCGACGCTGCCCGTGCGAGCGCAGCAGATCATCGAACGTCTGGCCGATCCCATCATTGGCGCCATTCCCGGTGCTCCAGACGATGCGCAACTATCCCACGACGAAGTATCCATCGGGCAGTTGATGAAGATTGTTGAGCTTTCCCGGGTGATCGGCGGCGGGATCACCCAATTGTTCAATACGATTGTTTCGCAGACCGCCGCATTGGAAAAAATGCGGGATGCGCAGAACGGCGTGAAGACGATCCCGCTCCACAATGAGCCGGAAAAGGCGGAGGAACGTGCGGGTGGTTTTGGCCTCAATGAAATGGCAAAGACTGCCTTGGAAGGCCTGCCGCTCGAACCCGAGGCGATCAGTGAGGCGCTTGCAAAATTTCGATTGGATTTCGGACTTGAAAAAGCGTTTGCGCTCAAGGATGACGGCTCGCCCAGCAAATTCTTTCTTGCAAACGCGGCCGCGCAGGGCGCGATCGCAGCCTCGATAGCGGAGGTTTCTTACAAGCGCGCAAATAGCAGCATGGATAGAATCCCCAGCTATATCAGCGCCATTGAAAACAGCCTGGACCTGAAAACGAGCGTCGACATCAACACCCGCGTGATGATCGAGCTGACCCAGCAGGTCAATGAAAGCCTGCGGACCCAGTCCGCTCTGGCTTCGATGGCCGGCACCTATTTCATGGTCCTCGGCGGCGAGGTTGGAAAACAATCGCCGTTCAAAGGCCTCGAAGAATATAACAGGTGATATATGGGTCTGATCACTTACATTTCCACATCGATAGATTCGACGATGATCGGGTACGTTGAAGAAGTATTCAATGATATCGCAACCCCCATGCGTATTCTCCTGAATTCCATGGCTGTACTTGCACTGATGTTTTTGGCGTTAAACCACATACTTCAATTCAAAACAGTCAGTATGGCCGTGTATTTTTCTTGGTTTCTGAGATTTATATTAATTTATTCGGTGGGAACATTCTGGGTAAATTTCGAGGGAATATATAATATATTCGTGGAGCTTCCGAGTGACTACTCCACGCTTTTGATCAAATCATCCCTGTCGAACATCAAAACGATTTCGACCGACATTCTGGACCCGGCGCGCATCACGGACAGCCCCACGGCGATGGATGAATTCACCCATGCACTGACGTGGATTTCCAGCAAGTATCTAACGGATGTCTCCATTTGGGACATTGGCGGGTCCATCAAGAACGTGTTTTTGGGCGCACTTATTCTTATCATTGCGTGTGTTTTCACGGCCATCGCGGCGGTCGTGCTGGCGTTTGCCAAAATCGGTTTTGCCGTCGCAATGTGTCTCGCCCCGCTTGCCATCGTTTTTTTGATGATGGAGCAGACCAAGCAGTATTTTGACAGCTGGCTACGGTTTTTGGTTGGTTTCGTGGTGCTTCCCATTCTGGTGACGGCGCTGATGTCGATTATTCTTTATGTCGCGGGCGAAATTCTAGCCTCGTCGGGTGCGTCTGCCGAGAACAAGGATCGCTTCTTCGCATTCATCTTCATCATGGCGGCGGCATTGATCCTGTTGTCGCAACTTCCCACCATGGCCAGCACTCTTGCATCCTCCTCTGTTTCAGTGGTTGGAGCCAGTGTGGCAAGCGCGCGCAGCATGATGAGGAATTCCTCCAGGCTTCACAGCCTGGGGCAGCGTGCTCGAGACGGTGTCGGTGTTGCCAACAGCGCCCGCAAGGCAGGCGCGTCACCCTCTGGAATCGCGATGTCCGCTATCAGCGGCTTCAGACAGAGCGCCGGCCTGCGCCAGGCACGTCGCGATGACAGGCTGGCTGATCGTATTAAAGGGACGGGCGGCGAGAAGAAAGCACCCCGGCGTCACCATGAAGGCAATTCCGCGGCCCGAACGCCCGCCAGCACCGACACGCCTGAGCAACAGAACCTAAATCGCCCCTGATCACTTTTAAATCTTTTGAATAACGAGATGCATCATGACTGACAGCGACATTCATCACGCCTTTGAGGATGAACTTTTCTTCACCTTGCGCCAGCAGCGCAATAATTGGGCGAAGATTGCTATTGGCTCTGTCGCCTTGGCACTTCTCTCCATTTGCTGTTTGTTGGTCATCCTGCCACTGAATGAGACACGCCCTTTTGTCGTCATGGTGGACAAGACAACGGGGCAGGCGGAGAAGGTGGTGGAGGTGCGGCCTGCCACGCTTGACCAGCAGGATGCGGTGCGTCAGGCCGAGCTGGTGTCTTATGTGGTCGATCGTGAAACATTTGACCCGGCGGACAATGGAATCCGTATCCCCGACGTCATGACACGATCCAAGGACAACGCGGCAGAAACACTTGCATCGCTGTGGAGCGCGTCATCGAAACAATATCCGCCGGCGGTCTACGGTAACGACATCCGGGTTCGTGTGGTCGTCAAGTCGATTTCCATCAGCCCGTCGGCGCGGCGGAATGCGCCCGATCTTGCCCGTGTACGAATTACCAAATACCGCGAGGAAAAGGGGAGGGAGACCGCCGAGCGTACTTTTGTGGCGACTGTCGGCTTTACGTTCCAGCCTAACGCAAATGCGCAGTTGCAGGCGGTGTGGAAAAATCCATTGGGCTTTACCGTGGTTTCCTATCGCATCGACGCCGAACTGGCCGGATAACATAACGAGGATATTTTATGTTTAATATCAGATATTTAGTTTTTCCATTTGTTTCAATTCTTTGCTTGCAGAACGCTTCTGCCGCCCCGGTCCCTGGCGCTGCCCCAAATCCAGTCACAGCAACAGTATCTGCTTCCGATCCGCGGATCCGGCACTATGCCTATAATGAAAATGCGGTGTATCGGCTTGAACTCTACCTCAAATCAGTGACGGCGTTACAATTTGCGAGCGGGGAAGAAGTTCAGGCCATTCTGATTGGCGATAGCACCAGCTGGGAGGTCGTAAAGCTCAAGAGCGGTAATGTCGTCAGCGTGAAACCCATCGTCGAGTCGGGTGATACGAACATGACCATTTACACCGACAAGCGCGTCTACTCGTTCGACCTTCACTCCGCAGGTGCCGCCAAGGCGGGTGCGCCCAACGTGTTCCGCTCCGTCTTTACCTACCCGGCCGATAAGAAACGCGTCCCAACGGCACCTACGCCAGACGCAATGCCGGTCAACACAGATTACATGCTGTCCGGCACAGCAGCCTTCCGCCCCGATTGGGTCCAGGACAATGGCAGTCAGACAACATTCTACCTTCCGAAAAACTCCCCCCGCCCCGCGATTTTCAAGGTGGGAGCTGACCGCAAGGAAGAGCTGATCAACTCTCGAACCAACGGCAACCGCGTCATCGTGGACGGTACAAGTACCTATTGGGTGCTGCGTATCGGCAATGAGGTCGTTTGCGTCGGTCTCGGTTCGGCCGTGCAGGCATCGGGCGGCGGCAAGGTGAAGGCGGAGGTTCGCAATGGCGTCTAATGGTCTGCAGGATGACGACCGAGCGGGCAATGATACGCCGCGTGGTCATGCGACGCCGGATCGCGAAGAACTGATAGGCGCCCGTCGGCAGCGTCAACAGGGTTCTTCCCGAGCGAACAAGAAGCTCATCATGTCCGTGGCGATGATCTGCGGCGGTGTGCTTGTCTTTGCGATTGGCTTTGGGTCGACCGGTCTCAAAATGATTTTCGGTCAAAACGAGGACACGCAGCGCGTGTCGGAAGTGGATATGGAAGTCGGCAGAGGTCGGAATAACGACGTCAAGCTTGATTTCATCGTGCCCGGAAAACCGGTG
>DATFCE010000230.1:0-5415 GCA_035253365.1 Nitrospiraceae bacterium | reverse complement strand
GGCTCCCGGATGACGGGGTCGCTTTCACCGGTAATCGCGCTTTCATTCACCGACGCGACGCCCGCCAGCACCTCGCCGTCGGCGGGAATGAAGTCTCGCGCTTCAACCAGCACCACATCGCCTTTCTTCAGTGTGCCGGCGGCAACGATCGAGACCGCGTCGCCTTTCTGAAATGCCCGTGCCGGCACAATCCGGCCCTCGACGCTCGGCTGCGCGCTTCCGAGCTTCTTGGCCGTCAAATCACGCCGCGCTTTACGGAGGGAGTCGGCCTGCGCTTTGCCTCGCCCTTCCGCCATGGCTTCGGCAAAGTTAGCGAAGAGGACCGTGAACCAGAGCCAGAGCGAAATGGCGAGAATGAAGCCGGCCGCCGCCTCGCCAGATCCGAAGAGCGCTTGCCCAAAAAGCAGGGTTGTGACAATGCTGCCGATCCAGACAACGAACATGACCGGATTCTTGACCTGATAGCGGGGGCTCAGCTTGCGGAAGGAATCCATCATCGCCTGTCGAATAATCGCCGGCTCGAATAAGGAGCGGCTCTTCTCCGCTTTTATCTGCGTTGTCATGATGGATTCCTGGGTGACAGTCAGCTAATCAACAACAAATGTTCGACAATCGGGCCAAGCGCCAGAGCCGGAACGAACGTCAACGCCCCGACAAGAAGCACGACCCCGATCAACAGAACAACGAACAGAGGCGTATGAGTCGTCAACGTTCCCGGACCCGTTGGAGTTAGTTTCTTCCGTGCCAAGGCGCCCGCGAGCGCAAGCGTGAGAATTGCCAACCAGAAGCGGGAGAAGAGCATGGCGAGCCCTCCAGTCGTGTTATAGAAGAGTGTATTTGCATTCAACCCGCCGAAGGCGCTGCCGTTGTTGTTACCCATCGAAGTGAAGGCATACAACATCTCACTCAGGCCATGTGGTCCAGAGTTCAGAATGGAAGCCTTGCCGACATCGGTCATGGCCGCAACCGCCGTCAATCCCAGCACGATGATAGGCATGAGTAAAATAAGCAGCGATGCCATCTTCATTTCGTACGGCTCGATTTTCTTGCCGAGGTATTCGGGCGTCCGTCCAACCATCAGTCCGGCGATAAACACCGCGATGATGGCAAAGACCAACATGCCATAGAGGCCTGAGCCGACCCCGCCCAAGATCACCTCCCCGAATTGCATCATGAACAGGAGAACGAGGCCGCCCAGCGGAGTAAAGGAATCATGCATCGAATTGACGGCGCCGCATGACGTGGCCGTGGTAGCGGTAGCAAAGAGCGCCGATCGGGCAATGCCGAACCGAACCTCTTTGCCTTCCATATTGCCGCCCGGTTGCTGATCGTTGAGAGTCTGATCAATACCGAGCGCCGCAATCCGCGGATTACCGGATATCTCGGCCATATACGCACCGAGCACAAAGATCAAAAGCACGGTAAGCATCGCGGCTAAAATGGCCCAGCCTTGCCGTGTATCGCCGACCATCAGACCAAACGTATGGGTCAAGGCGGCGGCGAGCAGGGTTTCGCCCAAGACCAACAAGAAATCAGTAAACGGAGTCGGGCTCTCAAACGGATGCGCGGCATTCGCGTTGAAGAAGCCCCCGCCATTGGTGCCGAGGTGTTTAATGGCAACCTGCGAGGCGACCGGTCCGACAGCCAATACCTGTTCGACGGCCGTGGCGCGATCTGTTTTTGGCTTGCCTTGCGCATCCAGCACCGGCTGCCCGTTCCCATCGGTCACAGGCTTGTCATAGTTGACCGGTTCCACAAAGCGCGCAGTCTGATAGGCGCCCAAAGTCTGTACGGTCCCTTGAGAGACAAGGAGCAAAGCCAGGAAGATAGAGAGGGGCAATAGGATATAAAGCGTCGTGCGGATGAGGTCCACCCAAAAGTTGCCGATCGTCGCCGCACTGCGCCGTGTCAAGCCACGGATGAACGCGATCAGGATGGCCATCCCGGTGGCAGCGGACAGGAAGTTTTGGACGGTCAAACCCGACATCTGCGTCAGATAGCTCAAGGTCGATTCGCCGCCGTACGCTTGCCAGTTAGTATTGGTCGTGAAACTGATCGCCGTGTTAAACGCGAGATCGGGAGCGACAGCCCCGAACGATTGTGGGTTGAGTGGAAGAACGCCTTGCAATCGCTGAAGCCCATATAACACGAATAATCCCACGGCATTGAACAGCAGCATGGCGACAGCGTAGGTCTTCCAATCCATTTCTTCATGAGGGCGTACGCCGCTCACGCGATAGAGCAGTTGTTCGATCTTACCCAGCACACGATCAAGGCCGCATGGCTTGCCCTCATACACCCGCGCCATGTACCAGCCGAGCGGCTTGACAAGCGCGAACAGCACTGCAAAGAAGAGCCCGATCTGCACAAGGCCGTTGAATGTCATCAGAACCACTCCGCTTTCAACAGTGCGATCAGGAGGTAGGCAAGCAGCCCCAATGACAGAATTCCGCCGATCACGTAAACCACATTCATGGCTGTATATCTACAGTCGGTCCAGCGCCGAGATGAGCCAGCCTGAGATGAGAAAAAACCCTATGGTGACGGCGAGGAATACAAGGTCCATCGTGATTTCTTCCGAGGGAACGAGTCTAGCGAACAGGACGTAAAAATGGTGTCAAAATTGTGGCCCGTCCGGTGAAGAGTCGGGGCGCTCCTCATGGCTGCGGCCTCCGTACGGAACCGCTTGCGGACGGCGAAGGGGGACTCAGACGAGGGGCAAACGTAATGTGTATTGTTCTTCGGCTCTCAGGATGGTCCAAGGGCCGCCAGCGAGCGAGAAGCCGAAGCGTACTTGTGCCGGACGGTGAGACTCGAACAATATGCGATCAGCCAACTGCGCTGGACATAGAAGAAACAAAGCCGCCTTCTTCAAGATCTTGTCAAGGTTCGACGGTGACATCCACAAAGGCCGGGAGGCTGTCGGCGCCGAGTTTGTCCGTGACGCGAAGCTTGAAGCGGAAGGTTCGTGTCTCCGATACCTGGGGAGCGATGAAGGACGCTTTGGGCATGTTGACATCCAATAGAGGCACCTTGCTGCCCCGTACCTGGCTCCACGCGTAATACAACGCTTCCCCTTCGGGATCACGACTCTTGAACCCATTGAGCTCCACGCGGCTTCCGGCTTTCACCGCGCGATTCTGCCCGGCGTCCGCAATGGGAGAGGCGTTCGGTTCTTCATTGACTTCTACGATGATATCCAAGTCGGCCTGTTTGCCGCGGTTGCTCACTGTCAACGTCGTCCGGCCGTTTCCCACGACCTGAAGCAGTCCGTCCGGCTGCACTTTGATGACCTTCTCGTTGGAGGACTGGTACGTGGTGCCGGTGCCCGGATGCCGGATCGATCGCACCACGCCGTCGGAGAATTGGGCGACAACAGGCAGTTCGAAGATCTTGCCTAAAGAATCGACCTGGCCGTAGGTCGCGGCCTGGCCTGCCCGTCCCAAGCGAAGCGGTTTGTCGGTTTCAAATTCAATCGACGTGATCTGCGCGTCAGGTTCGACAGTGAGGATGATTTCATCGAAGATCGATCGACCGCCGAGACGGCCTCGGGAAATCTCACCCACAGCGAGCAACCGCATCGCTCCGATCGCGTCCGCCGGGATTCGAAGTTTACCGCCGAATGGAGGATCGTCCGAGGCGCCGGCCACGAGCGACGGCTTGGCGACGATCGCGCCGGTCGATGAGAGATCTTCTTTCTCTACAAGCGTCTCATCCGGCTCTGCATACCAATAATAGCGAACCTGGACGACGCCCGTATCGCCCCCCAAGTCCACCTTGGCCGGCACAGTCGCGCCCGCCCTCAACGTGCTGCCGGCCTCCGGGCTGACAATCTTGAAGGCCTGCGCCTCTGGCAGGCAAAGGCAAAAGGCAAAAGTAAAAAGGCAAAAGTTCAGAGTCAGATTTTTACTTTGTACTTTTAACTTTTTACTTCGCATAGCGCGATCACCTTTCCAAGTGAAATGGGACGTCCGTGAGTATCACTCGCTCCTTGAAGAGCAACGATGCTTTCAGGAGCAGCGCCCGTTGATTGTGCAAAATGTTCTGCCACCACCGTGCCGGCAGGATTTCGGGCAGCACGACGGTCACCCAGCCGTGGGGGTCTTTTTGAAGCAGGTCTTCAATATAATCGAGCAGTGAGCCCAGGACGGATCGGTACGGCGAGGGCAGCACGACAAGATGGACACCGCATCCCCATTGCGCCCATTTGATTTCCGTCAGCGCGGTCTCCTCGTTATCGACATTGACCAAGACCGCCCGCACGTCCGAGGAATGAGTCCGCGCATAATCCAGCGCCCGGAGCACGGCGCGATTGACGCCGCTGATCGGAATAATCACGGTGTTGCGTTTGGGCTGAGGCGGGCGGTGGTCGCGCTCAAGAGCCACCTGTTCGCCGACGGCCACATAATGAGCATGCACCGAACGAAACCACGTAATGAGCAGGGGGATCAGCGCGATCACAATCCAGGCGCCATGCAAGAACTTCGTGCTGGCGATAATCGCGGTCGCGACCCCGGTGACCACGGCGCCCATGCCGTTGATGATCAGTTTCTGGCGCCAATGACGTTCGCCTTTGGTCATCCAATATCGAACCATACCGGCCTGCGCCAAGGTAAATGAAAGGAAGACGCCGACGGCATAGAGCGGGATCAACGCATGGGTCTCGCCGTGGAAGATCACAATTAACACGCCGGCCAGGAGACCGAGGATGATGATTCCATTGGAGAAGACGAGCCGATCGCCGCGGCTCTTCATCTGCGCGGGCATGTAGCCGTCCTGGGCAAGGATGGACGCGAGATGGGGAAATCCGGCAAAGCTGCTGTTGGCGGCCAGGATCAACAGCAGCATAGTGGAGGCTTGCACGAGGTAGTAGAGCACGCCGCCACCAAACGTGAGGCGAGCGATCTGAGAGACGACGGTCTCATCTTCCCGAGGAAGCACGCCATACTGATAGGCTAGTACACTGATGCCCATGAAGAGGGTCCCGAGGATGGCAGACATGCCCAGCATGGTCAGCGCCGCATTCTTGGACTCCGGCCGCTTGAAGGCGGCTACCCCGTTTGAGATCACTTCCATACCGGTGACCGCCGTACAACCCGAGGCGAAGGCGCGCAGCAACAAAAAGAAGGTCACGCCTTCAACCAAACCGGATGAACTCTCTGCGCCGGTCGGCATTCCCGATGGTCCTCGTCCTATAAGAACTTGAATCAGGCCCACAAACAGCATCAGTGTCAGCGCGCCGATTGAGAGGTAGGTCGGGATGGCAAAAATGCGTCCTGACTCCCGCGCTCCTCTGAGATTGATCATGCCCAGAAGCAGGATGGCGGCCAATCCCAAGCTCTCACGGTATGGGTATAAGGCCGGTAAGGCCGACGTGAGCGCCGCGACGCCTGCCGCCACGCTGACCGACACGGT
>DATFCE010000229.1:0-12539 GCA_035253365.1 Nitrospiraceae bacterium | reverse complement strand
CGTCTTCGCCGGATACCCTTCTGCAACGGGGCACGCAGGCCTTTCAGCGAGGCGCCTTCGAGGAGGCACTCGCGATTTCGAAAGAGGCCGCCCAGCGTGCTGAGCAGGAAGGAAACGCGCGGAGCCGGATTCGAGCCCTGCTGCTGGAGGCCCAGGCCGCCCAGGCGCTTGGACAAGTCCGGCCGGCGCTGCAACATCTGGAACTGGCCTTAAGCGTGGTCCAGCAGGTCGATGATCCCCTGTTGACGGCCACGGTGTTCAGCAGCCTCGGCCGCGTGTATCTGGCCAACCGCCAGATGGATGCCGCCGCACACTATTTGTATCAAGCGCTGGAGGTGGCCCGAGAACTCAACCAGCCGGCGCTGAAAGCCACGGTGCTCAACGAGATCGGGGTTCTCCATGCTTCACAGGCTCAATACCGGGAAGCCATGGCCGCTTATCGTGAAAGCGCTTCGCTGGCGGAGGAGGCCGGGCAACAGACGCTGGCGGTGCACGCCCGCCTCAATGCCGCCCGCGCGGCTCTTCAGCTTTCACAGCACGCCGATGCCACGGTCCGGCTCGATGAGGCGGCGGCGGCTGTCCGGGGATTGACGCCATCTCACGACAAGGCGACCGCGTTGATTACGCTGGGTCTCGGGTACGCCGACGCGCGGCCTGGACTGCCCGATATGAGCGATGCGCTGCTCTTGCGCGCGGCGGAGTCGTTGAAAGAAGCCGCGTTCATTGCGGAGCGCATCGGGGATACCCGCACGGCCTCATACGCGTGGGGGTATCTGGGCCATCTCTACGAGACGGAACATCGCTATAAAGAGGCCTTGGCACTTACGCGTCGGGCCGTGTTCGCCGCGCAATCCGTCACGGCCCCCGAATCCCTCTACCGGTGGCAATGGCAAACCGGCCGCATCCTGGCGGCGCTTAATCGATTGGATGAGGCCATCGCCTCTTATCGAAGCGCGGTCGAGACCGTGGAGCCCATTCGCCCTGAGGTGACGTCGTCGGCGCAGAGCCCCGGCTCGACGGCGCCCATGTCCGTGCGGCCGCTGTACGTGGAGTATGCCGATTTGCTGTTGCACCGCGCGGCCCGCATGGACGAAGGCGAAGCTTCACAGGGCTATCTCAGAGCCGCGCGGGATGCCATCGAGGCCTCCAAGGCGGCCGAATTGCGCGACTACTTCCGGGATGAATGCGTGGATGCCGTGCAGGCTCAGATCAAACCGTTGGAAACCGTCTCGACCGCCACGGCCATCCTGTATCCGATTATCTTTCCCGATCGCACGGAGTTGTTGGTGAACTTCCCTACCGGACTCAAGAGAATTCCCGTGCCGATCAGCTCCGACGTCATAACCAAAGAGATCCGGGCCTTTCGCCGCACGGTGGAGCGCCGCACGACGCGCGAATACCTGCCCCATGCCCAGCAATTGTTTGACTGGTTGGTTCGTCCGTTGGAATCGGATCTCAAGAAGTTCGACATTACGACCTTGGTTTTCGTGCCGGATGGCCCGTTGCGGACAATTCCCATGTCGGCGCTCCATGATGGACAACAATTTCTGATCAGCCGGTACGCGATTGCGATCACCCCGGGGCTTAATCTGACCGATCCTCAACCCATTAATCGGGAACGGATTCGGGTGTTATCCACCGGCCTGACCGAGGCCGTGCAAGGATTTCCCGCTCTGCCCCATGTGGCCGAGGAAATCGATCACCTTCGCAGTCTCTATCGCGGCGATCAGTTGCTGAATGAGAATTTTGTGACCCCGCGCTTGGAGCGGGAATTGAAAGAAAACCGATTCGGGGTCCTGCACATCGCCACGCATGGGTTTTTCGCCAAGGACGTCAAGCAGACGTTCTTGCTCACGTTCGACGGCAAATTGACGATGAATCAACTCGATCAATTGGTCGGCGTGTTTCGGTTTCGTCAAGAGCCGCTGGAGCTTTTGACGTTGAGCGCGTGCCGGACCGGCGCCGGCGACGATCGCGCGGCCTTGGGCTTGGCCGGTGTGGCGATTAAAGCAGGCGCCCGCAGCGCCTTGGCGACGCTCTGGTTTATTAATGATGAAGCCTCGGCGGTGTTGGTGACCGAATTTTACCGGCAACTTCGTGATCCGTCGGTGTCCAAGGCGGTGGCGCTGCAACGCGCGCAATTGAAATTGCTCGAAGATCGGGTGTACGAGCATCCGGCGTATTGGTCCCCGTATCTCCTCTTTAACAATTGGCTCTGACCCGGAGGATGCCGCTCATTTCACCATTCATTTCGGAACGGACTGAAAGATGAGCGGCGGAGAGTCTGGAAAGGCGTAGGGTGTCATCATGAAACAGGTCGTCATGAGTCTGTCCGCCGTGCTGTGGTTCACTATGGGATGGCCATATCCCAGTACGGGAGCCGATGGGTGGCCTGAGCCGGCGATCCAGCCGATCACTGTGGCCGCGAATGCGCCGGAGCCCGATATGCCGGTCTACAAGCCTCGAAAAGAGAGCCGGCCGCGCGCGCGATTGGGCGGCCGTATTCGCGGCGAAGGACGCGATCCCGAAGTGGCCGCGCTGGTACCCGACCATGTGGCGTTTTCCGGAAAGCAAAAACCGACCTTATATTGGTATCTGTCGCAACCGACGACCTTGCCCGTCAGATTTACGCTCAATGATATGCGGGTGGCGCGACCGGTGGTGGACGCGCCGATCTCATCTCCTCTTCAATCTGGGATTCATCGTATCCAACTTCAGGACTACGGCCTCTCGCTGGAAGCCGATGTGCAATACATGTGGGCCATCTCATTAATTCGCGATCCGGAGTCTCCTTCGCAAGACATCGCGTCAGGGGGCATGATCGAGACCGTGGAGTATGCCGAGGCCTGTATGCTTGGCCCTTGCATCTGCCAGCGGGAGGACGTATACCGGTATGCAAAGGAAGGATTTTGGTATGATGCAATTGCCTGCGTCTCGGACTTGATCGAATCTTTGCCTCAGGATCGAGCGCTGCGAGGATTGCGCGCCTCCCTGTTGGAGCAGGCCGGACTGTACGATGTAGCGAGATGGGACCTCACGCAAAATGGATCATCGGGAAAGAAAGAGGGAGGAAGAGGGCGATAGACCGGTGCATGCTCTAACCCGCATAATTCATGAGCGCTTCTACTACAAGCGCGGATCCGCTACTACGACAAGCCTATCGGCCGGCGGGCTCGCCGCTCAGTCCCTCAACGTACTGTCAAGTACGCCTCGGTTCCTCGCTACTCCGCGCGCCGGTCTCGCCACGCGGCTCCACGCTTTCGTGACGAACCGTCATGAATTATGCGTGCTAAGGCTCGCGCTGTCGCTCCTTGTTGTGCTCGCCAACGTGGCGATTGTGGTCTTACCTGTGTCGGGGGGTACTTCGGGAACGGCGGCTCCACGAGTCCAGGCGCCGCTTCAGGTAAACGAGCCTTTTCCGCCGCAATACAAACCACGAAAGGAAAGCACGCCGCGCGCGCGTTTAGGCGGGAGTCTCCGCGGGAGCGAAGAGGAAGCCGAGGTGGTGGCGCTCGTCCCCGACCACGTCGGCTTGACGCTGAAAGCCCAACCTGCCTTGTGCTGGTATTTGTCGAAAAAGACCTCGGCTCCCGTGACCTTTACGCTGATCGATCCGCGAACGATTCGCCCGAGTCTCGAAACTACCCTCTCCACTTCCGAGCATCCGGGCGTGCAATGCCTTTCGTTGAAGGACCACGGCGTGTCCCTTGACCATGGCCAACAGTACCGCTGGGCGGTCACCCTGATTCTTGATCCTGACCAGCCGTCCGGTGATGTCGTGACCGGCGGCATGATTGAACGCATTCCGTTTGAGGAAGGCTGCCTGTTGAACCTGCCGTGCACCTGGACCTGCGAGAGGGAAGCCGTGTATCGTTACGCGGAGGCGGGGCTGTGGTACGATGCCATGTCGTGTCTCCATGAACTCATTGAGGCGGCTCCGGATGATTCCACCCTCCGGAAAGCGCGTGCGGCCCTCTTGCAGCAAGTGGATCTCAATGACATCGCCGCGGATGATCTGCATCACGACCGCACGCGGTGAGTGCAGCATGCGGTCCGTATATCAAACGCATGAGGAATTTTCGTCATGATTGGTCTCAAACAAAAACTAGACTATGCCGATTATACGGACATTCCTCAGGACGGTAAGCGGTATGAGATTCTGGAGGGGGATCTCTTCGTGACGCCGGCGCCGAATCCGCTGCACCAGCGTGTCTCCAAGCGGCTTCAGCGCCAACTCGAAAGCTATTTTTAAAATCGTTCGCTGGGTGAGGTCTTTAATGCTCCGATCGATGTGATCTTGACTCTTCAGGATGTCGTCCAGCCGGATTTGGTCGTCGTCACTGAGACGGCTCAAATTTCTGATCGAGGGATTGAAGGCGCTCCCTTGTTGCTAGTCGAGATTCTTTCCCCATCGACGCGAATCCAAGACCGCACCACCAAGGCTCGCCGTTACGCCCAGCTCGGTGTCCCGCACTACTGGTTGGTCGACCCCGATGTTCCCCGGATTGAGTGCTATCGAGCTGAGTCCGGCCGGTACGCGCAGTTGGCCCAGGCCGAAGGCTCCGCTTCCCTGTCCCATCCCGACTTTCCCGGCCTTGCGATTGAATTGCAGCGTCTCCGGTAAGCCGACGACCATGGCCGCACGGTCACGCGCCACTCTTTGCCCAGCCCGCTCCCCTGTATCTAACTAGATAATCGCGAGTATGCAATTCGATACGCTATTGAGCGTGCCGACTAGCTGACAGCGCGCCTTTATCGCCACGCCGATAAAAATCTTTCACAGAATCAAAGCGTTCGATGATGAATATGGATGCAGTGGTCTGTTTAATCACGAGGCACTGCGATTGCTCAGGCATAGCGCATCAGCCACAAGGTAGAGACCGGAGGTGATCTATGGATTGGGCAGTTGTGACATGGACAATCTTACTAGGCATGGTGGGTTTGCTGTGGGTCATGGCCTTGGCCGTGATGCAGGATGACGAGAATCGGGAACAGCCGACCGAGGCGCAACCCGATGAGCCGATGTCGCCGACGTCCGGGGAACGCATCCAGACCCATCAACGACATGCAGCCTAAGCCGCGTCCAGATGGAATTGAGCAAGGCATTCACTGAATCAAAGGAGAGACCCGTGGAAACAGCACTGTTATCTCCACTCGCGACCAACGCCGAACAGAGCACCGGATCAGTCTCCGCCGGAGATTTCCCTCCGGGGGGCGAGCGTGGCTGGAAAGCCGGTGAGAGTCGTTCTTCAGAACGAGTGTCCCCTTCTCCTGTTGATGAACAATCCGGTCATGCACACGTCTCCAAACGAAAGCGCTTAACGGTGTATTTGCCCGTGAATCTGCTGGAACGGTTACGGAACACGGTCTATTGGACCAGAGAAACTACGGTGGCCGGTCTTCTCGAAGCCGCTTTGACGGATTCACTTGATCAAAAGGAACACCAACGGGGAGGGCCGTTTCCCAGACGGTTGCGGGAGCTCAAAGGAGGTCGGCCGAAACGGCGGCGATCGGATTCGACGCGCCAGTAAGGCAACCGTGCATCCGGTACCCCGGGCTGCTCTCGTCGTCGAGCGGCGACCGTCTCGACTGCCGTCCCATGGCGTCATGGTTTCTGACCCGACCGTAGATCTCTTAATGAGTGATCATCGGCATGATCTCCCATTCGTATGTGCCCGGTATCGATATTCATGTGGGAGACTGCCGTATCCCACCTCTCCATTATCTTTGCCGTAAGGAGTCTGCGCCTGTTGAGGGCAGGCGTGCCTTCATGGTCGGTGGTCCTCCCGAATCTCCTCTCTCGATAAGTGTTCGCGTATGGCTCACACGTGTGCATCGGTGCAGTCGTGTACCCGTGACCCGTTTTTCGGAAGGCCGGGTGAATGATTTTGAATTCCGAATGTTCGGTGTTTTAATGACGAGACAGGGGACGAGTCGTATGCTGAACATTCACGGGAAGCCGAACCTACGATCTTCAGGAAACAACTTCTTGTTCCGGACTCTGCACTTGGACCCCAACACATCTCACCCTCCCGCCCCCGGCGGTCATTTCCACCCGCCCGGCCCCGAGCTGGTCGGGACCAGCTCTTTACCCATGGCACCCACCCGCCTTGAGCCTGCCGAGACAGGCTCTTTGCCCATGGGATGCGCCGTTTTCCCGGGGCCCACAGCACGGCTGCGAGGAGAGAGACGTTGATGAACACCGAGCCCAGCGGTCACAGCGAGACCCATGTGCTCATCGTCGATGATGATCCCGACATCAGCCAGGCGTTGGCGGATCTGCTTGAGCACGAGGGTTATCAGGTTCGAGTGGCGGGAACCGGCGCGGAGGCCGTTGAGCATGTGAAACGCGATCATTACGGCGCCGTGATTCTGGATCTTGGCCTGCCGGACATCGACGGCCTCGACCTGCTGAAGGTCCTGCTGGAGGTCGATTCCAAACTGCCGATCATCGTGCTGACTGCATACACGACTGCGGAGAAGACGATCGGGGCGCTCAGTCAAGGCGCGTTCGCGTTCTTGACCAAACCGTATAACCGCGTCCAGCTGAAGGCCACGCTTGATCGCGCCGTGGGCATCAAGGCATTGGCAACCCGCGCAGAGACCGTTGAAAGCGCGTTGACCGCCAGCGAAGACCGGTTTCGGTCCGTGGTGCAGTCGGCCAGCGATGCCATCATCATCGCGGGCGGGGCCGGGCAGATCGTCTCGTGGAACAAGGCCGCTCAGCAGCTGTTCGGGTATGCCGAAGCCGAAGTCTTGGACAAATCGCTGACGGTGATCATGCCGGAGCGATATCGAGAGGCGCATCAGCAGGGGCTGGAGCGGCTCCGCGCAACCGGCCGGTCCCGTTCGATCGGCCAGGCGATGCAATTAAGCGGTGTGCGAAAAGACGGCACCGAATTCCCCGTTGAGCTCTCGTTGGCCACATGGACCACCCGCTCGGAGACGTACTATTGCGGCATCATTCGAGATATCACGGAACGAAAACGGACGGAAGCGGCGCTTCAGCAAAGCGAAGAGCGCTATCGGGTGCTGTTTGAGGACAATCCGTCCATGTATTTCATGGTGGATCACACCGGCACCGTGCTCTCCGTCAACCGCTTCGGCGCCGAGCGACTCGGCTACACCGTGGATGAGTTGGTGGGACGGCCGGTGCTGACGGTGTTTTATGACGCCGATCGAGAGGCGGTCCGCCGAAAGATTGCCGCTTGTCAACAGCACATCGGCCAAGAGATGAATTGGGAATTTCGTAAAGTCCGGAAGGATGGCTCGCTTCTGTGGGCGCGGGAAACCGCTCGGGCGGTGCGCTCGGCCGGCAAGGAACCGGTCATCTTGATTGTCTGTGAGGATGTGACGGACCTCAAGCAGACGGAAGACGCCTTGCGCGCGAGCGAGGAGCGGCTGGAGCTGGCGGTCCGCGGCTCCTGCGACGGTCTGTGGGATGCCAAGCCGCTGCCGACGGAACACTGGTCATCCCCCCGGACGCCGACATGGTACTCGCCCCGTTTCAAAGAAATGCTCGGTGTCACGGATCAGGAATTCCCCAATGTGCTGGGGAGCTGGTTCTTACGGCTGCATCCCGGGGATCGGGAGCGCGTGTGCAAGGCGATCGCCGAGCACATCGATCACAAAGTTCCCTACGACGTCGAATACCGGCTGCGGACGAACCAGGGAAAGGACGAATGGTTTCGGGCGCGGGGACAGGCCATTTGGGATGAACAAGGGCGAATGGTCCGCATGGCGGGTTCGCTGCAATGTATCACCGATCGGAAGGAGGCGGAAGAGGCGCTTCGGGAACAGTTGCGGTTGGCGACCTTCAACGCGGAATTGGGCGTGGTGCTGACTCGAAGCCGGACGTTACACGATATGCTGAGCCTCTGCACCGAAGCAATGGTCCACCATCTCGACGCGGCGTTCGCCCGCATTTGGCTGCTCGCGCCGGACGACGCTGTTCTGGAATTACAGGCCAGCTCGGGTCTCTACACCCATGTGGATGGTCCCCATGGAAAGATCCCGCTCGGTGAGCTGAAGATCGGCCGCATTGCGAAGGCCCGCCAACCGCATGTCACCAATGATGTGCTCCACGATCCGCATATCAGCGATCCGGAATGGGCCGGGCGCGAAGGGATGGTGGCGTTCGCCGGCTATCCCATGATTGTCGAGGATCGTTTGATCGGCGTGGTCGCGATGTTTGCTCGCCAACCGTTGACCGGCTATACGACCAAAGCGCTCGCGGCGGCGGCGAACGCGATCGCGGGCGGCGTGGAACGGAAGCAAGCCGAAGAGGCGTTGGCCCGCCTCAGCCATCAACATGCCCTAATCCTTCATTCAGCCGGCGAAGGAATCTACGGCATTGATGTGCAGGGACGAACGTCCTTTGTCAATGACGCCGCCGCCCGCATGCTTGGATGGACCGCTGAAGAGCTGATCGGGCATTCGATGCACCCGCTGGTCCATCATTCCAAGGCCGACGGGTCGCCCTATCCGTCGGAAGAGTGCCCGATTTACGCCGCGTTCAATGACGGGACGGTGCATTCCATATCGAACGAGGTGTTCTGGAGGAAAGACGGGACGAATTTTTCAGTCGAGTACGTGAGCACGCCGATTCGCGAGCACGGCAAGCCGGTCGGCGCGGTCGTGGTGTTCAAGGACGTGACCGAACGCCAACGAACGGAAGAGGCCCTGCGGGAGAGCGAGGAGCGGTTTTGCCAAGTCACCGAAAACATCCGGGATGTCTTCTGGTTGAGCGACGTGGCGAAGGACTGCTTGTTGTATGTCAGTCCGGCATACGAAGAAATTTGGGGCCGGACCTGTGCCAGTTTATATCTCTCGCCGCGGTCCTGGTTGGAGGCGATTCATCCCGACGATCGGGCGCGTGTCTTGGATGCCGCCCTGACCAAACAGTCCGAGGGGCAGTACAACGAAGAATATCGGATCGTCCGTCCCGACGGCTCGATTCGGTGGATTCATGATCGGGCCTTTCCGGTGAAAAATGCGTTGGGCGCGGTGTACCGGATCGCCGGGATCGCGGAAGATATCACCAAGCGCAAGCAACACAGCGGGACATGACACGCCATCTGTCTCTTCACGGATATCGCATGGACCGGGTTGCCTCTGGGATGTGTTGCCGTCGCGCGCGGCGGGCCACGATCGACACCACGGAGAGTCATCGTCTGTGACGCGCGAAGTTCGGCAGGATGATGCTCGGTGGAGCCGTCTCGCGTGGAAAATCCTCATGCTGCTGGCGGCAGTCGTGGCGCTGGCTCCCTCTTTACTGGAAGCCCGTGAAATCGCCGTGCTGAAGTCCGCCGATATCGCGGCCTATAATCAAGCGGTTCACGGGCTGAAAACCGAAGTGGAGGATTCGACCACCATCTCGGAATACGACATGCAAGGCGAGACCGCCAAAGGCCGGAAGCTGGCCCGCAAAATCCGCGCGTCGGAGGCCGGCATAGTCATCACGGTCGGGTTGAAAGCCGCCCTGGTCGCCAAACAGGAAATCCCGGGGGTGCCCATTCTCTATTGTATGGTGCTCGATCCGGCCAAGTATGATTTGCACGCGCCGAACATGACCGGCATTAGTTTGCAAATTCCGATCGAGCGCCAATTCTCCACTATGCGCGCGGTGTTGCCGAATCTGAAGCAGATCGGCGTACTTTATGATCCCGAAAAAACAAAGGCGTTGATCGAAGACGCCCGTCGTGTCGCCAAAGGATTGGGTCTCGCGTTGGTCGAGCGGCAGGTCGGCTCGGAAAAGGACCTGCCGGCGGCGTTGCGGAGCATCGCGGCGAAGATCGATGCGCTCTGGCTAATTCCGGACAGCACCATTCTGACTGAAGAGTCGCTTCGCTTCGTGCTCACCACCGCGCTGGATCACAATATCCCCGTCATCGGATTTTCTTCCGAGTTCGTCCGCAACGGCGCGTTGATCGGATTATCGGTGAACTCTGAAGACATCGGACGGCAAGTCGGCGAGATCGTGAAAAAGATCCTTAAAGGCCAGCCCGTGGCGCAGGCCACGACAGTTCCCCCGGACCGCATCCGGTTTGCACTGAATTTAAAGACCGCAAAATTTCTAGGGTTGGCGTTGTCGCCGGAGGTGATCAACCGCGCCGACGAACTCTACTGAGAGGACGTTTAGCCGTTATCCCGGTAGGTCCGTTTGGTCCGTTCATAAATTCAACGGAAGCAACGGACTGAACTGGCTAAACGGGCACAACGTTTCATCCTGATCAGTGAGACTATGAAAGCCCAGACCACATCGCGCCGCCGATCATCGGGCCGGTTCATGAGCCTGCGGGCGAAGTTTGTCGTCTTCGTCAGTTTGATCATCGCCGCCGTGTGCTCCGGTTTGAGTTGGTACTTTATCGAACAACAGGAGCAATCCCTGACCCGCGCCCTGATCGAAACCGGAATGTTGCTGGCGAAAAACTTGGCGCACAACAGTCGATACGCGTCGATTACGGAAGATAAAACCGATCTTCAGCAATTCCTGGATGGGGTGATGGAAGATGAAGAAATCGTCTATGCCGCGATCACCAAGCCGGATGGAGAACAGTTGGTGTCAAGCTCGAAAGGACACTTGATCGAGGCCAGGACCTTGCGCCGCTCGCGTGATTCGCCATTGTATCCGGATGTCGCATTGGCCGCATCACGGCTGTCGGACATTTCCGTGGAGCCGTCCGTCGTCCAATTTCGGTCCCCCGAAGGAAAGGTCCCCGAGACGATTTACGACTTCACCGTGCCGATCATCAGACGATCGCCGGCATCGTCCGACATTCCCTTGCCCTTCTCTTTAGAGACCGAAGAGGATCGGCAGAAGGGCTCGCTCCGCCTGGACGCCGGTCCTAAAGTCGTCAGTGTGGTTCAGATCGGCTTAACGTCGGCGAAACGGCAGCAGGCGCTCAATGCCGCCGTCAAGAAAGTCATGTTGATTACTGTGTTCTTTATCCTGCTGGGAATCGGCGCTACCGGCGTGCTGGCGAATCGAATTATCGACCCGCTGAAAGGACTGGCCCTCGTCGCCAAACGAGTCGCGGCAGGAGATCTCACCGCCTCGGCCGAGCCGACCACGCATGATGAAGTGGGTGAATTGACCTCCATTTTCAATCGTATGACCGAATCACTGAAAGACCGCGACGCGGCGATTTCCTCGCAAATCCAGACGATCACCAAGCAAGTGACGCAATTGATGACGCTGAACCAGGCCGGGGCGGCGATTACCTCCATGTTGGATGTCGATAAGCTGCTGACCAATGTCCTGCGGCTTCTCCATGAGAATCTCGGGTACGAGCGTATTCTGATCATGCTGTACGATCCGTACCGTGCCGTGGCTTATGGGACGAGAACCGCCGGGGTGCCCGAAGACATGGAACGGACGGGACGGAATCTGGAATTTCCGATCAGCGAGGACGGAAGTCTGCATTCCGACCTGCTTATCCATGGGCGGGCGCTGCTCATTCCGGATCTTCGGACGGTCTCGGCTCGCGTGCATCCCGTGCTGTCCGACGTGGCGATCGGGCTCGGCGTCACCTGCTTCATCGGCGCGCCGCTGAAGAGCACGCAACGCATTCTGGGTTTTATTGCGGCCGATCGTGGAGAAGAGCCATGCACGCAGGAAGATCTCGACCTGCTCGTCACGTTGGCCAGCCAGATCGCCGTGGCGATCGACAATGCGCAGGCCTACCACGAATTGCAGCAGCTCACGCAGACGTTAGAACGGCGGGTTCAGGATCGGACACAAGATTTGGTCACGGCGAATGAAAAGCTTCAGGAACTTGATCGGCTGAAATCAGCCTTCGTTTCCATCGTCTCGCATGAGCTCCGCACCCCCATGACCTCGATTAAAGGGTATGTCGAAAATATGCTGGATGGCCTGACCGGCGGTCTCACCGAGAAACAGTCCTATTACCTGAGCCGGGTCAAGTTCAACGTCGAACGGCTGACGCGCATGATCAATGACCTCCTTGATCTCTCCCGTATCGAAGCGGGACACGTGGAATTGATCTTGGCGCCCGTGCCGGTGGACGAAGTGTTGGGCGATCTCATGGAGCTGTTGCAGCCTGTTGCCCTGGCGAAAGGGGTCGGATTACGAAATCAGTTCAGGGGGGGACCGCTGGCCTTGCAGGCCGATCGCGACAAGCTGCATCAAATTTTAACCAATCTGATTCAGAACGCGATCAAGTTTACCCCGAAGGGCGGAGAGGTTCGGCTCGATGCCCACGTGCGTGATGACGGGTATGTGCAGTTCTGCATCGCCGATACGGGGTGCGGCATTGCCGCACATGAAATTCCGCGGGTGTTTGAACGATTCTACCGAGGAGAGACTGTTCGGGCCGACCAGCGCGGAGCGGGATTGGGATTGGCCATTACCAAGAGTCTCGTCGAGTTGCACGGCGGGCGAATCTGGGTTGAGAGCACGCTCGGCCAGGGAAGCCGGTTCTTCTTCCTCATTCCGACTGTCCCATCCACTGATAGTGTTGAAGCGCGATGAATTCGTTCTGGATAGCAAGAGCTTCGTTCTCACTGTATCCATCTAG
>DATFCE010000228.1:0-4450 GCA_035253365.1 Nitrospiraceae bacterium | reverse complement strand
CGTGTCCCGCAAGATGGCCCTGCCGGTCGATGATGACCGTGGTCGGCAGCCCGCGGACACCGAACGCGGCGCTGACCTCCTTGGTGTCATCCAGCAGGATGGGAAAGGAAAGTCCCAGCCCTTTGGCAAAGGTTGCGATGGCATCTTGTTGTTGGTCGGTGGTCACGGCCAGCAACGCTAAGTCGGCGGCCGGGAACGATTCCTGAAGCCGCTGCATGGCGGGCATCTCATCCTTGCACGGCCCGCACCATGTCGCCCAAAAATTCAGCACGATCACTTTGCCGCGCAGTGCGTCGGACTCCAGCGTGGCTCCGCCCATGGTTCTCAATGTGAAAGAAGGAGCGAGGGCTTTTCTTTTGGCCGGCTGGATGCCGGCGGCGGTGTACAAGTCGGGGGCGGCGATGACGGACGCTGAGGATGCTGTCAGCATGATCGTCATTAGTAAGGAGATCGCGTGAACGATTATGGGTTTCATCGGCCTGACTGTCTCAACGTACCCCGCTGCACAACGATCCGGTTGTTCGGCCAGGCATGCTCCGTCCAGCTTACGGCTACATCGCCGCTTTCGTGAACCGCGACGGTGGGATATTCGGCTTTCGCTCCCTCGCTGAGCGGCTGAACCGCCTCAAAGCTTTGGCCGCGATTCGTCGAGATCCGCATCACGGTCCGTTTTCGCACGCCGGTGACTTCTTCCCAGACGGCGATCACCGTGCCGTTGGGATGCACGGCCATCCGGAGCTGATCGGGAAGAGACGTGCTTGATGTATGAAGTGACAGCGGCGGAGAAAACGTTTGGCCCTGATCGTCCGAGACGGCAAAGAGCAGCCGGGGTTGTTCATCCGTCCCTTCCGTGTACCAAGCGATATAGAGACGCCCCGTGCGGTCAAAAGCGATGGATGGCCCGCGATGCGGGCAAGCCGGAAAGGCCCATCCATCGTTTTGCACCAGCCTGGGCTCGGAAAAAGTCCTCCCCTGATCGGCTGATGTGGCCAGCACGATGTCCCGCACGTTTCCCTCGAATGTCTTTCGCCAAGCCACCATGAGCGTGCCGTCCGGGGCGATCGCTTGCATCGGTCGACAACAGGGGCAGGCCATACCGTCAATCGTGAGGTTTTTCTCGATCGACCGTCCGCCGTCCCGCGAGCAGGCGAATTGCGCGGCCGCGCCGCTCTTCTCCTTGGTTCGATTGTCCAACCAGGTCAGATAGACGTTCCCATCAGGGCCGATGTAGAGATTCTCGAAGCTGTGATTGATCGGCGCGCGATCGTCATTGACGGTGGCCGGCGGAGCGAAGCTTGCGCCCCCGTCCCGCGAGACCGACAATTGGAGATCGGCGGCGAACGGAGCGTCCTGTGATCGTTTCGGCCTCGACCAGGAAACGAAGATTTCGTTCTGCGGTCCCGTCGCAAGTCCCGGCGCCTGGTGTAAGGCGTCCGGCTCCATGCCATCCGGATTGATCTGCGCCGGAGAAGGCGAGAGGTCCTCCTTGCCCACGCGGATGGCGCGCAAGGCACGGGTTTCGCCCTGCTTGTCGTACCATGCGAGGATCAGATTTCCCGCGCGATCGAACTGCAGCGCAGGGGGAGAGAGTTGATGCGTGCCCTCCACCAGGGTGCGCGTCGATTCGAGCTTCAACGAAGGCGTGTCCGAGGCCTTGATCGGTGATGGTATACAAAAAACGAGCAGTCCCACCAGACAAAGTGTCACAAGGCTCGAACGGGAATGTGCCATGCAATCGTGCCTTCTCTGCATCTATTCCAACTTGTAACTGATCGGAATGCGAATCGTCAGCTCCGGACGCCCCAATTCATGTTTTAACGACAAGGGTGAGGCCTTGCGTAACAGCTCAATGGCATCTTCGTCGAGGATATTATGCCCGGAACTTTTCTCCATGGTCAGTTCCGCAAAATACCCGTCCTGCCGGATGACGCAGCGAACGACCACCGTGCCTTCCCACCGATTCATTCTCGCCTTGTGCGGATAGCGCTTGAGTTGCTCGATCCTCCGCCAGAGCGCTTGCGTCAGCCACCCGAAGTCGGCGCGCGGGGTCGGATAGGCTTTGGCCACAGCCGTTCCCGCCGGCGCCTGCTCGCGTACCGGTTCTGCGGGCTGGGTTGGTACGGGTGAGGTCGTGTCGTTTCGTTGAGGCGCCGGCGTCGATCCACTTGGAGTGGGCGGAGAAGCCTGTGTCTCAACCGGCGGTGAGATATCCGCGCGCGGCACGGCAGGCGGCGATGGGACCGGTTGATTCTCCTGGATTCGAGCGACTTCCCGGGAAACCGGCGGGGGTGATTCAACGGCTGTCTTTTCCTGAGCGATCGGGGCCGGCGTGGGAGTCGGAGACGATTCTTCGGCCTCGACAATCTTTTTCTGAATCGGCTGCGAGGATTCGACTGCTGCCACTTCCCTGGTGGTGACTTCTTTGGTCGCGGGCGAGGCTTCCTGCGGCATCGCCGCCGCCACCGGCTCTTGTTTGTGTATCGCGGCGACTTCCTGCGGCGGCGGTGTCGTCAACGGTACCGCCTTGTCTTCCATCGCTTTTCTTTCCTGAACGACGCGTTGCTGCTCATAGGTTTGCGGCGTTTCGACAGGACGTGGAACGGCCGTTTCTACCGGAGTCGAATCCGCGGGCTTGACGGGGTGAACCTGCTCCACCGGTTTGCGTTCAACGACCTGCCGCTCGAGCGGTGTGGGCGGTGCGGGTTGCGGGCGTACGCTTTCAACTACTTCTTTGGTCTCGATCCGGCGCGTCACGTTGGGCTTCTGCGCATCAACCGGAGGAGAGGCCTTTGTTTTCGCGGGCGGTTGAGGCGCAGGCGTAGGCTGTGGCTCGGATGGAGACGCGGCTGGTGCCGGCTGTGCCGGCGTCTCAACGACGGCGACTTCCCAGCGAAAAATCTCTTGTTTGGGAATAAAATTGACGTTGGCCATCGCCATGAGCACCAGACTCACGATTGCGGCATGCAGGAGGAGTGAGATTCCCCATCCTTGAATACGATACTGAGCCGGAAACTCCATAGTCTTCATGGCGCGGAGTCTGATCCTGATTTCAGGGTGAACACCATGCAATCGTGGTCGCCGTAAGGATAAACGGCGGCTATACCTGCACCACCTTGCGCTGTTGAGCCGGCGCAAGTGGAAGCGGTACATACTGTTACGTGGATATGGGCGATTGCGAAAGCTACACGGACGGAACGGGAGGGGCGCGTGATCGAGAGAAGAGCGGAATGAGAGCGTTCAAATGTTCAACGGGCAACGCGTCGACAACAGTGACCGGTTGCATATGCGCGTTGAAGACGAACGGGGTAGCTTCCAGCCCTTGGCCAGCGGCGCACATCCATGAGCACAGCGCGCTGGCGTGGGTGGTCGCTTTGTGGTGCGCGTGGTGCGTGGCGTGCGGAACGGTCTGGCTGTACACCAGACCGCTGAGGAAAAGCAGGCATACGGCCAGCCCCATGGCGACAGATCGAAGAAGAGCCCGACTCATAGCCGCGATACTAGTGGTTCGCCATCTTGAGTGTCAAGACCGCCCGCGAGAAGAGATGAGAGTGAACCAGAAGAAAGACGGCCTTTCCCGTTGGGCCTTTTCCTTTGATTCAGTGTTCAATTGCTGTATACTGACTCGTCCACTACAAATAATCGTTTAGTCTTAACAGGTTAGCCTCATGCTCGCACAAGCATTAAATTTAATTTTCGGCAGTAAAAATGATCGCGAGATCAATCAGTTGCGCCCCACGGTCTCGCGGATCAATGAATTGGAGCCCTTGATCACCCCGTTGAGCACGCCGGCACTCGCCGAAAAAACCGCGGAGTTTCAGAAGCGCATACAAGACGGAGAAACACTCGACGATCTGTTGCCCGAAGCCTTCGCCGTCTGCCGCGAAGCCTCCAAGCGCATCCTCGCTATGCGACATTTCGACGTCCAACTCTTGGGCGGTATGGTGTTGCACAAAGGCAAGATCGCCGAGATGAAAACGGGTGAAGGGAAAACGCTCGTCGCCACCCTGCCGCTCTATTTGAACGCGCTTTCCGGGAAGGGCGTGCACCTCGTCACGGTCAACGATTACCTCGCAAAACGCGATGCGCAATGGATGGGGCCTCTGTACCATGCGCTGGGGTTGTCGGTCGGGATCATTCAGCACGACGCGTCATTTCTCTTCGATCCTCAGTACGATGCGTCGGATAAGCGACTGCAGCACTTGCGGCCGTGCTCACGCCAGGAGGCGTATCGGGCAGACATCACCTATGGCACGAATAACGAGTATGGCTTCGATTACCTGCGCGACAACTTGATCGTCACCAACCTGAATCAATGCGTGCAGCGGGAGTTGAATTTCGCCATCGTGGACGAGGTGGACAGCATTCTGATCGATGAGGCGCGCACTCCGCTCATTATCTCGGGCCCGACCGACGAATCGACGGATCTGTATTACCGCGTCAATGCCATTAT
>DATFCE010000227.1:0-3824 GCA_035253365.1 Nitrospiraceae bacterium | reverse complement strand
GCCGGAAAGATACACGCCGATGTCCCCCCTCTTCGCCGCAACGGCGACCACCGGCATGATGCGTGCGGCTGGATTCGGCCCTTGTCCTGCGACGCGAGGTTGCGCCTCATCGGACTTCGTCGAGAGCGCGTAGGCGCCTATAGCCAGCAGGCAGATCACCAGCAACCCCATCACCCGACGCGTGAGCGACTTCCCGGCATGCATCGCCTCAGGCCTGTCGTCCTTTCTGACTTGTTGAGGGAACGTGCTCATCAAAGCCTCGTCGCAAACCTTGCAATCATGGGCGCGCCGTCATGGCCGCCGCCGTACAGCGAGCAATTGGCTCGGAAGAAGGATTAGAATGGACACACCACCCGTGTCGTCATCTTCAGTGTACCAGCCTCTCATAGTCTAAGTCGGAGGAGAGACGAGTGAGGTTACATGAGATGATCATTTTGCCGACCTTCCCGTGTAACCTTCTCCTGGGGTTCACCGACTTAACGGTCAAGGAGCCCTCATGTTGAGGGCGACTGCCACGGATCGCGTTCCCAACCTGTGGCCCGTCGCAGGGCCGGGTGGACTGTGCCGGGAGAGTCTGTGGTAGCGTCTCCGCCGGCGGATGACGTGATCATCCGGCGGGTCGTGGCCGGAGACGTCGATCTCTTTGAGGAACTGATTACACGCTATCAGCAACACGTCGGCCGAATCGTGGCCGGCCATGTTCCTCGCGAGATGGTCGCCGAAGTCGCGCACGAGGTCTTTGTGCGAGCCTATGTTTCCTTGCCGACCTACTCGTTTAGGACCCCGTTTGCCCACTGGCTCGCGACGATTGCCGTCCGCACGTGTTATGACACGTGGCGCAGCGTCTCGGCGCGAAAAGAAGTTCCCATCAGTGACCTGGGAGAGAAACATGAAGAGTGGGCCGAGCGCCTTCTCGCAGCGGAATCTGAGGAGCGTTTTGAGTCCTTCGTCACACGGCAAGAGACGACCGATCTCCTGTACCGGGCATTGGCTCAGCTCTCCGCGGAGAACCGCATGGTCGTGACATTGGTTCACCTCGAAGGGCATTCCGCACGGGAGGCGGCAGACCTGCTGGGCTGGAGCGTGGTCAACGTCAAGGTTCGCGCCCATCGGGCTCGCCGACAACTCCGAACCATCCTCGAAGGACTACTGAGGGAGCCATCATGAAACCATCCGAGAAACAGATCGAGAAGCTGGAGCGGGCTCTCGCGAAAGCGCATGTCCTGCAAGAGCCCCCCCGCTTTTCGGACGACTGGACCATCTCCCTCATGCGGGAAATCCGACAGCAAGCGACCGACACGTTTCCTTCAGAAATCTCTCATTTGGTCTGGCGTGCCGCCGCCGTCGTCGTGCTGCTTTCGGCGCTGTTCGTGGGATCGGTCTTGTCCTGGAATATGGGCCAAGCTGATGCGAAACTCACTGCGATTTTAGCTGAAGCGACTGTGGATCCCACGCTGCTGGAAGGTTCTCCATGAGCGAGAGGCAGAGCCTGCGGATAAGCAGCCGGTGGCGCATTTGGGGCGGGATCGCCGTCGTGTTTGTGTGCGGTCTGCTGGTCGGAAACGTCGCCACGACCGCCTATCATGATCATCAGCGCCAACAGAAGTGGGAACAAGGCTTGGCGGGGTTGAAGCACCGAGCAATGACCCATCTCATTCGCGAGCTACACCTGTCGGTCGAACAGCAGAGCCATATCGCACCTATCATGACACAAGCGGAAGGAGACCTCTTGCGCTTGCGGATGGTTCAACAGCCTCGGGTTGAGGAAACCCTGGATCAGACGATCGAGGCGCTCAAGCCCGTATTGAACACGGAACAGCAACGCAAACTCGATGAGCTGTATCGAAGCCTGAAGCGACGGTGGGATTCAGATCGGGAATACGTTCGCCGCCTCGGACCGCCAGTTCATCAATGACGGATTTAGTGAGCAGGGGTGATAACCGATCCGAACGGGAACTTGGACATTCGGGTCAGCCCAATAGTGACCACGGCGCCGACCAACGCCACGGTCATGTCTTTCTGCGCGTCCCAGATGTCGCCCTGCGTCCCCAGGTACGCTTGGCCGAGCTCAGGGCTGACAATCTGTGCGACCCACGATTCGATCACTTCAAAGAATCCGCTCAGCGAGAGGACCGCGGTGATCGCGAAGAAAGATGCCCATGGCTCCTTGGCGCGTGCGGCGCGAAGGAACAGTTCGTGGGCGGGATAGGCCAACAACAACCCGAACGCGAAATGCACGATCCGATCGAAATGATTGCGGCTCAAACCGAACGCCTCTTTCATCCAGAAGCCGATCGGAACCTCCGAATAGGTGTAGTGCGCGCCGATCGCGTGCAAGGTCATGAACAGCGTGATGAGAACGTACGAGAGGTTGGAAAATTGAAATGTTCGGTAGGACCAGAGCAGCAGGCCGACGGTGGTCAGCGCCAAGAGATTTTCCAGCAGCCAGTCCTGCCGGTCGAGAGGCGAGATCGCTAAGACGATCCAGATGAAAAGATACCAAGCGGCAAGCCCTTGGAGTACACGATTGTGCGCGAACCTGTCCGCGCCGCCGGTCATGAAGGTTCTGCAGACTCCTCTTCTAGAAGCGAACCCGCCGCCGTGTCTTCCGTTGCGAACGCCTGCGGTTGCATCAATTTTCGCACAATGATGATCAGCGCGATGCTCAGCAACGAGCCGTACAGCGCCGCCGTCATATCTTTTTGCGCATCCCAAATATCTCCCTGCGATCCGAGCACGGCGAGGCCCAGGTCCGGCCTCGCGATCCGAGCCACCCATGACTCGAGAATCTCCCAGATCCCGCTCAAGCCCACGATCGTCATCGCGGGCAAGTAATAGAGCAGCCACCCGCGGATGTCGCTCAGGCGCCGAAATAATTCCTCCAATGGATACGTCAGCAGGAAGCCGAAACTAAAGTGCACGAGGCGGTCAAAATGATTGCGGTTGAGATCGAGGATCTGCCCCAGCCAGGTTCCCATCGGCACCTTTGAATAGGTGTAATGAACGCCGATGGTATGTAACGTCAGATAGAGCGTGATCAAGATGTACGTCATAGTGGAGAGGGGGAAAGCTTGATGGGTCACGACCAGGCCCGTGACCAACAGAGCCGGCAGCACGCTCGCCAAGACCCAGAACTGGCGGTCTGCCGGCGAGATCGCCATCACCAACGAAAAGATCACATACCACAGCAGCAGGCCTTTCAGGAGCAGGTTTTTGGACGACACATCGACCTCCCTTTGATGATTCGGGGACGTTGATCTGAAACGAGGACATAGCAGGTTAGTGGTAACTTTCGCTGTCCGAGGGAAACTTGCCCTGTTCCACTTCTTCACGATAGCGCCGCAGCGCCTGCAGCGCATCAGCCTTGAGGTGGGCGTAGGGCTTGACGAACTTCGGCACGAATTCATCGAACAGTCCCAAGAGGTCATACAGCACCAGCACCTGACCGTCGCAATGCGGGCCGGCGCCGATTCCGATTGTTGGGATAGAGAGGACACCGGTGACGCGGCGGGCCAGATCGGCAGGAACCGCCTCGAGCACGATCGCGAATACCCCGGCGGCCTCCAGCGCCTTGGCGTCGGCCAGAATCATTTCCGCTCCGGCCGGCTCTTTCCCCTGCACCTTGTACCCGCCGAACCCATGGACGGACTGCGGGGTCATGCCGAGATGCCCCATCACGGGAATCCCAAACCGGGTCAACGCCTCAACCCGGTCAAGCACGGGAGCACCCCCCTCCAGTTTGACGGCCGCGGCTCCGGCTTGCAGCACGCGTCCGGCGTTCCGGACGGCTTCTTTCACACTGACTTGATACGACAAAAACGGCA
>DATFCE010000226.1:0-7972 GCA_035253365.1 Nitrospiraceae bacterium | reverse complement strand
AGCCAAGCCACGCGATGGTGGCCGGTGGAGCCGTCCGAGGAAGCCATGTCTGCGGTGATGACTCGCCTTAATCACAAACTAAAGGATCAAGGATGCGCCACTTCATAAAATCCATGGCTCGAATCGTTGCGGTGCTGGTTGCATTCAGCGCGATGCCACTTCGGGCCGAACAAATCTGGGATGCCGAACTGAAACGCTTCCTCACTCCTCAAGAAATGGGTCAGGAAGATGTCTACCTCACGGAAGATGAGGCGGCCCGGTTGATGTTCCCGAAGTCGGAGCGCATAGGACAAGAGTTCATCCAGTTGACTCCCGAGCAAAAGCGTATCATCGAAGATCGCATCGGCTGGCGCTTCCCGGAATCCGAGTTCGTGGTGTATGTCGGGAAAACCGGCGCCCAGATCGATGGCTATGCCGTCGTCCAGAACACGATCGGCAAGCATAAGCCGATCACCTACATGGTCGGTGTCAACGCTCAGGCCGAAGTGTCCAATATTGAAATCCTCGTCTATCGCGAGGCGCGAGGCAGCGAAGTCCGAACCAAGCGCTTCAACGCGCAGTACGAGGGAAAAACGATCTTCGACCCGATTCGCATGAATCGGGATATTATCAATATCAGTGGCGCCACCATGTCGGTGCGTTCACTCAGCGCCGGGGTCAAACGGACGCTGGTTCTGGTGGATGAGTTGTATTTCAAGCCTATCGGACGGGGGAGCGACACCGTTCAGGCGCGGCGAAGTCAAAAAGGATTTTTAGGAAGCCTATTCGGCTTCTGACCCGATCGAGTTCAGATGCGTAACTTTAATGCGCGATTTCGCCTGCGCGATACCGATCGCCACATTCGACTCGTTTACACGTTTTTTCTGTTGTTCATGCTCGCGGGGTTTGCCTTTAGCTTCTTCTGGGCTCACAGCATGACGGGCCTCTCGCCGCAAGGTATCGCTGATCACTATCTCGGCTCCGATGCCACGTTCGGCGAGCCCATGTCCTTTCGCGAGCTTGCCGAGGTGACTCATTTTCATCTGTTCACCATGCCGGTGGTGTTCATCATTCTGGTCCATGTGTTGTACCTCACCATGGCGAGCAATCGCATCAAGGTGTGGATGACATGGGCGGCATTCGGCGGGGTTCTTCTTGATTTGATCTCACCATGGCTGATCAGCTATGTCTCTCCGATCTTCGTGCTGACCATGCTGACGGGAGACATGTTGATGGTCGTCAGCTTCATGGTGATGATGGTGATTCCCATGTATGAGATGTGGGTCCACAAACTTCCTCTCATGGCTTCCAGCGAAGCCGAATAACACCACATTCCTCCCGCTCTGAGGCGACCACTTGAAACAGTCCTGGCTCAAATACACGTGGTTCCTTTCGATAAGCCTCGTCTTCCTGATCGATGGCTGTGTCCGGATGCCTGCGGCCTTCGACTCGCCTCGGGCCGTGAAGCGCAGTCAATTGTTGATGGGAACTTTGGTGGAGGTATCCGCCGTCGGCCCAAGCGAACAGGTCGCCGGCCGTGCCGTTTCAGCAGCCCTGGCTGAAATTCGTCGGTTGGAAGAACTGTTGAGCACATGGATTCCCACGAGCGAACTTTCCCGTGTCAATGCGGCGGCAGGCCGCGAGCCGGTGAAGGTCGGCCCCGACACTTTGTTGATCCTCAGGCGATCGCTGGAGATGGCCCGGCTGACAGAGGGCGCGTTTAACATCGCGATCGGACCCGCGGTGAAGGCATGGAGCGTCACGGAGAATCCTAGAATTCCCGATACGGAGGAACTTGATCGGCTGCAGCGTCTTCTCGATCTGTCCGAGGTGCAGATTGATGAGCAGCGGAGGACGGTCTTTTTGACCAGGCCGGGGATGCGAATAGATGTCGGCGGGATCGGCAAGGGGTTTGCGGCCGATCAGGCGGTGGCCCGGATGCGCGAGGCCGGGGCCTCAGCCGGCGTCGTCGCCGTGTCGGGCGACATCAAGACATTCGGCCGGATCCAGAATGGACAGCCGTTTCTCTTCGGCATCCGGCATCCGCGCCGCGAAGATGCCCTGCTCGCGCGCGTCGAGCTTTGGGATGAGGCGATTTCCACGGCTGGGGATTACGAACGGTTCTTCGAGCGAAACGGGGTTCGGTACCACCACATTCTTGATCCGCGTACGCTGGCACCGGCACGCGGCTGCCAAAGCGTGACGGTCATTGCTCAAGAAGGCATCATGGCCGACGGCTTGGACACCGGTATTTTTGTCTTGGGCCCTGAACGGGGCCTTGAACTGGTAGAGCGCCTTCCGAATGTCGAGGCCGTCATTGTGGATCGGGAAGGCAAGGTATGGATCTCATCAGGGTTGAAAGATCGGGTGTATCTCGAAATTGATCCATCGGAGAGTATGTTGTGATGGTTCGATCATTTGAATACGACTTTCTTGAGGCTGGCGGCAGGCAGTTCAACTTCACCGAAGTCCGATTCTCCTTTGAAACTCCCCGGGATGGCCAATGCAAATTCGCCGGTTTTTCCGTTCGCGAGGGTAATGGTCAGCATGGGAGGTGACTTATCGGCTGACGGTTTGACATCGATGTGTTTGATCGTGTCGAATTTCACGTTGACGGTCGCATTCCCACGTTTGACGGGCACCTGTTTAAGCTCGTGAGGAACAAAGGCCGTTTCACTCACCTTCTCTTCCCAATAGAACAGCACATTCTTGACGTCGGTTTCGATACCATTGGCATCGGTGATGACCGCGGAAAAGGTCTTCTCATTCTTATTCTGGGCGAAAACGTTGCTGTCCATGACGGACACAGTGAAAACAAGCGAGATGAGAACGGCGGATAAATCGTAACCTTTCGTTAGATGTCTCACTGTTCAACTCCTCATTGGACGATGACCGTCTAAACGTCACCGTGCGTTAGCGCAATTGGTAACTGATCGGAACGTGCACCACAACTTGTGGCTGTCCTAGGGGATGTTTGAGTCTCAGCGGAGAGGCGCGCTTCATGACTTCCAAGGCATCTCGATCCAAGATCGCGTGCCCGGAACTTTCGGTGACTTCCAGTTCCACGACATCCCCGGTATCCCGAATGACGGCGCGCAAGACCACTTTCCCTTCCCACCGATTCATTCGTGCGATCGGCGGATAGCGCTTGAGTTGTTCGACTCTGCTCCAGAGAGCGTCTGCCAGCCAACTGTAATCGGCCTTGGCCCGCGGGACCGCCCGGACAGGAAGCTCTTTGATGGAAGCTTGCTCCATAGCGGCCGGTTGCACCGGATTGGGCACGGCCTCCTTTGCCATGGCCCGTTCATGCACTATCGGTGGTGACGGCATGATCGCCTGCGTTTCCACCGCCGCGGCCTGCGGAGCCTCAATGACAGGGCGGGACACCATAGCGGTTTCCGGCGCGGAGACAGGAGCGGGATCGGAGACGATTTGTTTGGTAACCGGCGTCGGTTGAGACGGAGACGCGACGGCGCTTTCCCTGACAACGGGCTGTGCCTCGGCTTTCGGCAACGATTCAGTCTGCACGATCGCGGCTTGCTCAACAGGCAGCACCTGCTCGACAGGAACGGTCTGCTCGACGGGGGCCGTCTGCTTCATGGTTTGGTCGACCGGTGCGGGTTGCGCCACCGGCACCGTTTGCGCGACGGTGGCGGTCTGGTCCACGACCTGCCGCGGCGTCTCAATCGGTTCTGCCGTGCGGCTGACCGTTTCGACGGGTTGTGGGGTCGGCTGTGGTGTAATTGGACTGACTGATTGCACGACCGGTTTGGTCTCGCGCACCTCCGTACGAACGACGCGCTGGACCGTCTGCACAGGTTGCACGCTCTGGACGGGAGCCGGCGATTGGACGGGTTGTGTCTTCATCGGCTGTGGCTTGGCCGGCGGCGGCTGAGCCCGAGGCGGAGGTACGGGGGCGGCCTGCTGGGATGGCTCGGGAGTCGGAGCGGGGGTGACGACCGACACGTCCCACTTGAAAGGCTCCGGTTGAGGCACAAGTCGAAGATCGGAGACCAACAGGATCGAAAGACCGACGGCAAGGCCATGGATAGTCAATGACACTACCCAGCTTTGGGCGTACTGCTGCGTTTCACCCGGACGATGAAGCGCCAACGCATTCATAGTTTGACGACTTCCAGACTCACTTGCTTAAAGCCCAGACCTCGGACCTCATCCACCACCTCGACAAACCGCTCCAACATCGTGACTCGGTCCGCGCGCACGACGACCAACGATTCTCTGGGATGCGGATTCAAAACTATTTTTAATCCATCATTCGTCACGGGTTGCTCATTCATATACAGTCGTCCGTCCGAGGTCATCGTAATGACCAGGGGGACATCTTTGCGATCACTCGCCTCTTTGGCCTTGGCCAAGTCAACCGGAATCTGCCCCGTGGTGATAAAGGTCGCGGTGGTAAGCACGATGACGAGAAGCACCAGCATTACATCGACGAGTGGGATGACGTTGATCTGATCGAGCTCACGCTCCATGTTGAACCTTGTAGAGCGTGACCAGCTCATTGACTCGTCGCCGCAGCACGTTATTCATCACAACACACGGGATGGCGACGAGCAGGCCGACCGCGGTCGCCTTTAATGCCAAGCTGAGGCCGATCATGATCGTGCTGACCGCCATCGTGCCGGACGTGCCCATCGTGTGGAACGTGAGCATGATGCCCAGCACGGTGCCCAGCAGGCCGATGTAGGGTGCATTGGCGGCCACGGTTCCGATGATGACCAAGCGTTTTGTTAATGTGATCTCGAACATCTGCTGGTTCGGATATTGCGCCAGATCCACGCGGCGGTAGAAAAGCCATCGCTCGACGGCGACGGCCACACACCAGACGCTCAGTGCCAGCAGGAGTCCGATGACGCCATAGTCAACGGTTTCTTTCAGAGCTTCCATGACAATAGAACCTCAAGAGACTCTCGTTATTCTCGTTATATTGACAGGTATCGTTCGGCTGAATTTGAGGATCAGTATCAATAGCAAACGAGTGTCGCCCCTGTCAATGGGTAAATCCCCGATGTGGCGTTATGCGATGTCGAATGTATTCCCTTACATGAACCAGTTCGCCCGCGTTAGCTGGGATCACCTTGCTCAAACAGGACGGTGTGAGTGGCGGTGATGGATACTTCCACAGGTGTCCCGGGCGGATACATCGCGGTGGAGGATTCACTACTATGGATAAGCTGGCCGGAAACTAAACGAATCGTATACAGGTTTTCAGAGCCTCTGAATTGGCGGGCGAGGATCCGGGCCTCGCCATCTTCATTTGGAGTGATATGGACATCGTCCGGGCGGATCATGACGACTACCTTGGCGCTGTCTTGATATCCATCTGCATACGGAAACATGCCGATTTCGGTGGAAATGGATCCGTTGTGGACGATGCCCGAAATAAAATCCGCCTGTCCGACAAAATCCGCCACAAACGGGGAGGCGGGAGTATGGTACACGCTTTCCGGCGTGGCCACCTGCTCCAAGCGGCCCTGGTTCAACACGGCGATTCGATCCGCCATGGCAAAGGCTTCCTCGTGATCATGGGTCACCAGCACGGCGGTGGTTTTCGTCTGTCTTAGAAGCTGGTGGAGATCCCCTCTCATCTTTCCAGCCATATCGGGGTCGAGATTACTGAATGGTTCATCGAGCAAGAGCACGACCGGGTTCTGGACCAGCGCACGCGCCAAGGCGACTCGCTGCTGTTGGCCTCCCGAGAGCTCGTGCGGATAACGGCGTTCCAGCCCTATGAGACCAACCATGGAAAGCATAGCCTGAATCCGACCGGCGCGCTCTTGTGTGGGAATGTCCTGCAGCCCGAATCCGATATTATCGGACACGCGGAGATGGGGAAACAGCGCGTACTCTTGGAAGACCATGCCGATGCGCCGGTGTTCGGCCGGAACTAGCGTGCCGGGGGCCGAGACTAGGCTTCCCTGCAAATAGAGTTCGCCCGAGAGGATTCGCTCGAATCCGGCGATGGCTCTCAAAGTCGTGGTTTTGCCGCAACCGGATGGACCCAGCAGACAAAGAATTTCGCCTTCGAGAACGGAAAGCGAAATATCGACGATCGCGGGACGGCCCGGCTCATAGGCGCACGAGACCTTTCTAAGCTCCACAACGGGACGATGCGCGTGTTCATTCATACGTTAGTTCGATGCGAGTTCATGAACGACTATGGCTCAGTCAACGCTAACCCTTAGCCTCAACTTCAACCTTTGACATTCAGGCGGCACGCCAGTCCTTGGACACCAACAAAAACAATGCGGGCAAAGTCATGGCGACGATCAGCAGCGCGGCCGGCGCGGCAAGCTTGTAATATTCTTCGCTGGCCTCGAGCCATACCCGAACGGCGAGCGTATCAAATCCGACGGGCCGCAACAGGAGTGTCGCCGGAAGTTCCTTCATGCATTGTAAAAACATCAACACCCACGCGACGATGAAGCCGCCTCGGACAAGCGGAAGCGTAATACGGGTCAGAACCACACGAGTTCCGTGTCCGAGACTCCGGGCCGCCTCTTCGAGATTGGGCGTCACCTGCTGCAAGGCCGGTTCCATCGTCTGGAGCCCGGCGGGGAGAAAGTGTACGACATAGGCGACAATTAAGACCACGACGGATCCATACCAAAATGGGGCCAGTTGAGAGAACAAGACCAAGATGGCCAAGGCTCCCACCGGTCCCGGCAACACATAGCCGGCATACGCGGCCTGTAAAAACAGCGGAATCAGTCGCGATGACCGGCGCGTTGCGAGATAAGCGAGCGGCGTGCCGATCAGGACGGCAACCGTGGCCGCCACGCCGGATAAGAAGGTACTGTTCCACACAAAGCCGAGAAACCGGCTGTCAATGGTTCCCTCAGTCAAGGCTGCGCCGGTCCATGTGAGCAGCAGGAGAGCCGGAACTCCAAAGGAAGCCGCCAGGACAATTCCCAGATATGCCGTGATGAATGCGGTGCCGATGGGATCGCAGGCGTGCCGTTCGGGGATGCGGTATCGGCCCGTCGTCTGGTAGAAGCGGCTTCGCCGTCTGAACCATCGTTCGGTGATCAGAATGATCAGCGCAAAGAACACCAAGAGGAGGCTCAGCACGGCCGCGGCCGCGCGATCATAGCGGCCGGTCAGCTGCTGATACACCGCGTAAGTAAAGGTGGGATAGCGAAGCAGAGACACCGCGCCGAAATCCGAGACGACGTACAAAATCACCAGGGACAACCCGGCGACAATCGCCGGCCTGATCAAGGGCAAGGTGACGCGGAGCAAGGTTCCCCACCGAGAGGCGCCGCAGGCTCTCGCGACTTCCTCGAAAGACACGTTGAAGTTCAACAGGGCCGCGCGTGTCAACAGATACACGAAAGGAAAGGTATCGAGCGTCATCACGAGCGTGGCGCCGGCATAGCTATAGGGAGAAAACACGTGGACATCGGGACCGGCCCACATCTGCCACGCCCGCTCGATCGGGCCGCCGAGCCCCAAGAGGTAGGTATAGATATAGGCCAGCACATAGGTCGGGATCGTAAGTGGCAGGACGATCGCCCATTCCCAGAACCGCCGGCCGGCAAAATCATACCGAACGACGATCCAAGCCAGCGAGACGCCAAGAAGCAGCGTGCCGGCCGACACGCCGATCGCGAGGGATGCGGTGTTGGCCAGTAATTCCGGAATGCGCGTCTGCCATAATCGGCTCCAGACGGCGAGTGGAGAAGCCACGGCCAACCCGATGATATAGGCCAGCGGCAGCAAGATGAATCCCGCGACGAGGCCCGAGAAAACCGACAGGGGAGAAAGAAACAGTTGCCGAACGCCGGTCATGGTACCCCGCGCTACCGAAGTCCGGCCTGCTCAATCAGCGTCATGGCGGGCTCACGAAGTTCTCCAAGCCGCACCAAGGGGACGGTGGCCGCGCGAAAGGTCTGCCGGGACGGTAAGGCGGGATCCGCCTCCACATCGGGACGAAGCGGATATTCTTTGTTGAGCTCGGCGAACAGCTTCT
>DATFCE010000225.1:0-7959 GCA_035253365.1 Nitrospiraceae bacterium | reverse complement strand
CGTGGCCGGCTCGGGCACCGTCGCAACAGACGACGCGAGCGGAGCAAAGGCTGAAATATTGGCGACCCCGCCGTTGATCAGCGAGACGCTGCCCCTGTGGAAATCCGTCGCGTTTGTTTTCACGAACAGCAACCCCGTCTCTTGGCCGGGTCTTAGAAAATTGTCAAAATTAAAACTGATCGTGGCGCCGGTCGGTTGTCGCGTCACGCTGCCGGGTCCGATATCCCCGGGGCTTTCGCTGACCCAGCCGATATCCGTTGTTACCCCGGCAAAGTTCGTGACCGACATCCGAGCAATGCCGTCCGGTGAAGTGGAATTGTTGACAACGCTGTAGACAAAGTTAAGAGTTTGCGATGCCGACTCCAAGATCACCGCAGTGGCCAGCGTGCCGGTGAAGAGCACCTCTCCCAAGACATTCCTTCCGGAAAACGGGAGGGCGCTTGACGCGATCACGTCCCCGGCCGCGAGGCTGCTTGACGCGGGCGGGCGACCCGATCCGCCGGGCAATATGGGGATCGCGTAGGCCGGCGCGGACAGCGCCAACATCAAGACACAGGCCGAGAGACAGAGCACACGTTCTCTTATTTTTTCCTTGCTTGCTCTGCGCATCGTAATTCTCCTTTCATGGCACGTTCAAACGAAGGATGACTATCGAGGCGAGAAACGGGTCTTTCCCGCGTATTTCGCAGTCTAGCCTGCTCCGCTTTTCTTCTGTAGAGCCGTTTAGGTCTCCTCACCAGAGCCTTTAGGACTCAGTGAGTACACGTACATGAGGGGTGTTTTCGTGAAGCAAACTCGAATGTAAGACATGCGCCAGAACAGCGGTGTGTCGCAAGAACATAGATCCATAGTATGATGGATGTATGATGTGGCGGACTCGACTCGTCCTAGTTTTAGGATTTGCTTTATTTGGACCTCCGGCGTTTGCCGTAGAATCGAACCGCGTAGAGTTGCCCGGCTTTAATCCTATCCTAAATCAAGCGTTGATAGGGGACGGAGGTGTGCAGGTCTATGTGGACAAGGCCGGGAACATCGGCACGGTGATAGACGCGGGCCCGGGGCATCGAACATTCACTGTGCAGCCTCCTCCAAGTCAATCCAGGAATCTGGGACCGCCGCTTCAGCTTCACAACAAACCGTTGGCCTTGCCCACGCAGCCTTCTTCCAACGGCCCGCCCTCCGGCTCGCGCTCGACGCGGTAAGGGGTCGGCGCATGGATGTATCTCAAACAGGATCGAGGAGACGCTGGCAGAGGAGCGGGCTCAAGATTCTCCGGGGAACGATGCGTGGGATACGGTCGGTTCGCCGCCCGGCAGCGATAAGGCATGAAGCACCGTTTGCGCCACCAGCCGATGACCGCCGGAATTGTAATGGCCGAATCGGCGAAAAGGGAATAACGACAGGGGATCTGCGTGTTGTGTAAAAGCGGCATGGAGGTCGATCACGGGAAGATGTAAGTCTCTTGCTAATGTGAGAACACGCTGTCGGTCTTTATTCGCCAACTCCGGTTTAGCGTATCGCGGCCACTCCGGCAGATAGACAAAATAGAGCCGGCCACCCCATTTGCCGACGCAGGCCTGTGCTTCCATCAGTGCACGCCGCAAAAGATCCAACTCTTCGGCGGTCGCCTCGGATGCGCTCATGGTGAAATAGTTGCGCATGATTTGGTCGGACCCGCCCTGTTGCCCTTTTTGAAGGACGGAATGGACGTATGCGCGCAGATGTCGAAGCTTGACGATTTCTTCAGGCTGAATGGACTGCCGACCCGCCTCTCTCGCCTTATCGACATAGGCGCGAAGTGCGCTGTCGATCTTCTCTTGCTTCTCAATCAGTCCCTGAGCAAAGGGCCCTGCCATATATTTCATGAGCAAGGGACTGGAGTGTTCCCGCTTTAAATCTTTGAGGTCATTTCCCTCATAGTAAAACCAGAGTACCGCCTTCGGCCGAAAATGCCGGCCGTATTCCTTGAGCATGGCGAGCATGGTCACGGGACCGCTGTCATCAATGCCAAGGTTGAGGGTCGCCGGATAGCGATTGCGAATGAGGCCGACGAAGCTCTGTTCGGAAGGCACACAGGCACCATGCGTAAAGGAATCACCCAGAGTCACGATATCCATGCGAGCGGACTTCCAGATCCCTGTGGGATTATGAAACCCATGCTCGTCGCTTTCGTAAATTGTGTACTGTCCGTTTTCATTGCAGAAAACCGTCCGCGTATTGGAAATCCCTCCTAACGGGAGAGTCTCCTCGCCATCGATCATGATTTGAGACCTCAGTGTTCGGCCGTCCTTGTCCCATTTGAGCAATACCGAGGAGAAAACGGCCGGGTGGGCCTCAATGCCGCTCTTCCGCATGTCTGTGATGACTTCGAGCCTGCTCCGGGTATCGTAGTTCGCATCATCATGCTTTCCTTTGCTCAACCGGTCTTTCAGCGTTTCCAGTGAGATGTCCGATGGAAAGCGAAGCCACATCGTGGCATGGGCGTTCGAATGCCGCGCCGCGGCAAAAAGTAAATACAGTTCCAGAAGATAGGCCGATGTCATGACACAAAGGAGGATCAGTACGAAATTGATTTTGTGCGAAGCGCGGAGTCGGAGCGCGCCAAGCAACGCGGCGGCAAGGACGATTTGTAAAAGATTATAGTGAAGAGTCGGGCCGTGAACGTAAGACCCGTAGAAGAAAATGAGAGCGCAATACGCGCTTCCTCCTATCAGCAAAATGTTGGCAACCTTCAGAGCCTTTTGCTCCATGATGTAGTTCCCTATCCCTTGGGACCAGACTTCTAGCCTTGATGTTTACCGATATGAGCAAGTCACAACGGCAATGGACGCAGTGGAGTGTCTCAAAGTTCCGGCGGCTGAAGATATTATGCGTTAGCAGGGTTAACCCTATATAGCTGGTTCGCATGGTGCCGGTTGGATCGACTTCGCCTTTCACCATTTCACGACAAATTGAACGGTCCTACGTTCATGACCCGAGAAATTTACGGTCGCCGTGCAGTGCAGAGGAGATGTTCCATGCCGAAAGTCGGCCGGCAAAAGGTAGAAGGCGTAACGCTCGTTCACGGAAGCCGGCGGAATAGTAAATGGGGCTGAATAGACCTTGTCGGTACGCAACTGTTCTTGACCTTTACTTGTGAGGAGCACAGGGAGGGCCATTCCTAAAATGAGAAGTGGCGGTAACAGTGTGCCATCAAGATTGACTCTTAGATTGTTCACCAAGACGGGCTGTTGGGTCTCATTGATGAGTTTGAAATAGACGCGCAACATGTACTGACTGGTTGCACCACCCAATAACCGCCCATAACGGGTCTGTGATTCTCCGATTTCCACACTGAGTTGATCGTGGCCTGTCGACATCGTAGAGCCATCAAGAGTTCGGCATGCGCCTGGGCAGTGCCAACGCCTTGCCAAGATAACCTAGCGCCGCAGGTCTTGCAATTCTGCTCCGGATGGTCCGGCTTTTTCTGATCCATGCCCCGCCGAATATGCTCGGGTCGATGACTTTACACCGCCACGTTCGGGTATTGATATTTGCACACCACGCTCGGCGCGAAACTGCGCATTCATGTAGGTTCAGGAACCTGGGTCAGCAGCGAGCTTATATTTCTGCGCATTTCCAAAACCTCAGCGGCGGCATTTGCTTTGCTTTCCCATTCGTAACCGTCGGGCAACAGACCGGAGAGCCAACTCACATGATTCCGTTTCGCCTCCTAATCATTGACGATGACGCGAGAGTGCTCCAGGTTCTCTCTCGAATCGTCACGCACCAGTTGCATAACGTTCTGGTAGATACCGCTCCGGGAGCCCAGACTGCGCTTCGGCTCCTGAAGGCGACCAACTATGATACGGTTCTCACCGACTTCATGATGCCGGAGATGACCGGAGCCTCTCTGATCAGGCGGATACGCGAACTGGGTCTCTCCACGCCTATCATTTTGATGAGCGGCATCCTCAATCTTTCCGAGCGCGATCCCTCGTCCGATGTCTTCGCGTACCTTTCCAAACCAATCGACCATCGGGTGTTGATCAACACCCTCTCCAGATCCATGTCTCATGCTCGAACCTACCGGCAATCAATCGGAAGGCTGAACAATACGGAACTCTTGGTATACGCCCATTGCTATGGGGATTAACGGTCTTCTCCATTCGAATCGACATACCGGTTGACAGTTCTTACGCCCCGCCAGCCTGAGATCCCAGCCCGGCATCCTAGTTTCACTTTATCTTCCCAGACGACGCAGTGGAGAGAAGGCCATAGAGAAGGCCATAGATGAGTGGGGTCTTGCTCGCCGTTCTCCAGGTGCTTATATTGATCCCTCTCGGGGAGGAGAGTGAGTCCGCATGAGAATAGTTTGAGGGGGTTTTCACCTGAACCTGCTACGGTGTAACGGCGTATGGATGGTGAACCGATGATGCCTTCTCTTCGTGCCTTTCTCGTCTGTAGTCTGCTTGGACTTTGCCCGATCGCGTGGGCCGCAGAACCTCCCACGTTAACAGTGTGGGTCTCGAACACGTTTTCGAACGATATTGTGTATCTGATGCTGCCCATGCGATTTTCGATGCACACCTCGAGCGGCGGCGACATGCCGGTCACGCTTGTCGATAATCGATACTGCGGAGCTTCCCGCGAGAAACGGCCGGGAAATTCCCTTGGGGTGCTCTATCCCGGATCATCGCCGGCACAGGACCCTACGCCTCTTCTACAAGAGGAGGATTGCCGGCTCGACCCTTCCGCAATTGCGGCCCGAATACTCGGTAACGCAGAGGCACCCGAGTGGATCGCTATAGCCGAGATGCAGTTCCATTGGCATCCCTGGCAACTGGAGCTGCTCCCCGTCGCCCTCCATTCGTATGGAAAATCGGGACATCCGGCATCTCGTTTTCAGCTAGGACAAAGGCCGGTAAAGATCTATGGCACCTCCGGCATCCGGATTCAGATCGAAAAGACCACCGTGCCCATGCATGCAGCGGTTCGGTTCGCCGATCAAGCAGTGTCTGTCGATGCATTGGTCGCGGAGACGCCGCCTGCGCACATCATGCCGGTCCCCGATACGCGTGTGAACGAGCAGGAGATTCCACCCGGGACCAATGCGATCGTGATCATTCCCCACACGGTCGCCAATATGATCTTGACCGAATACTTGAATGAGCAACCTTATGAGATTCAACTGGCGGACCCAGTCCCCCGGCTGATTGTCACACATCCGGCTGTGATCGGAGACACTGAAAGCTACACCACGACATCGGTATTAGGTATCCGGGAGTATCCGGACGCTTTTGATGTAGAGGTGCACTGGGAGGGACCGGACCTCCAGCTCGCCAAACTTTTAATCAACCCCCGGAATGTCCCCTGCCGGTCCAGCGAACTGCTCTGTCGAGGCAAGAAGGTCGGATTGGAAGCTTTGGCGGCTTCATTAACCCAGGTTTTGAGTTCACATTATCGCCAAACGCCGTTACGCGCCATGAGCAGCCCAAACGTGTTCCCGATAAAAATCGGAGAGAAGGATGCCGCGATTCAAGTCGACGTGCTCAGAGCGGAGAGCCGAGATACCGACTTGGTGCTCTACACGGAGATCAAGATAGGGCGCTAAGAGAGACAGAGACGATGATGGGATTATTCTTCTTTGAAATGCAAGGACTCACCGGCAAAGCTGTGCCGTTCGGCAACGCAAATCTTCCGATTCCCTGCACAATCAGCGTTCAGCTCAGCCGCGAAGGAGCAATCTCACCCGTCTGCCTACCAGGATAGCGAATCCCGTCCCCAACAGAATGAGAGAGCTGGGTTCCGGCGTAAAGTCGACGTTCAACGTTTTCCAATCGCCGAGCCCTTGCGTCCCGACTTCTGTTGTAATAAGGCCGTGGCCCAAGCCGGATACAAGGTGCGAGGTGCACCCAGCTCCAGGCCCCAGGCAGACAAGGCCTGTGAGTCTGATGAAAAGATCCGACGTGGTCGTGTCATCCGGGGAGCTGGGCGCAAATCCGAATCCTTGCAGAAGAAAGGAAAACGCGGACGGTGGGACCGGATACGCGATGTTCTGATACACAAGCGTGTTTCCGTTCGTAGAGGGCAGTTGGCTCGTGAAACTGAACGGGGACGTGAAGGGATGTGCCGGATCGGCGATGGTGGCAGAGAATAAGCCCAGATTGCTGGTAATGGTCGCATGGAAATCAGGGCCGGTCAGTTGCGCATCAATATGTCCGGTCTGCAGGTCTTGAGACCAGAAGCCGCGATCGATCCGGATGGAATCCGCGAAACTGACGGACAAAAATGGAACGAGTAACCAAAGGGCAACGAGCGCCAGGCGCATCAGGTGTCCCTTGCGGAGGATCGCTAAATATGCCGGCGCGAGACCGGCGATAATGTCATCAGGAAGTCGATCGAACCGATGAACCATTCTCATGCCTCGCCTCCATTCCATTATGAATATGAAGCTATTGGTTTAGAGCCATTTGTCCCTAACTGTTCACTCTAATAGCAAACCCGCAGAGCGATGTAAAGAACGCCTGCAGCGGTTCTCGCCCAAATACCAGTATTATTCGCGTCCTTGGTAACCCGCCTCGATCTTGGCTGTGTCGCTCTATTTTGCGGTGGGCGGCAAAACATCACAGGTGAGCCTGCTCCAGATTACGGGCTTCTCCACGTTGGCCGATAGTTTGACGGTCCCCAATATGGTGCCACAGGCGTTGACGTCAACGGCGGCAGAGCCGACGGCTCCAGCGGGTACCGGAAGGTATTGAGGTATGTTGCTGTTCCATGTCGTCCACGCTCGGGGAGAGGTGACTTCACCCACTGTAAATCCGACCAAACGACCCGCCGCGCTCATTTGCTTCACGACATGGGTCGCCGGCTTCGGGCCGATGAGTATCGCGGTTCCCTGTAAGGTCCAGACGGTCGAGCCACCACTCCCCCTGCCCAATACGCTGCCATTTCTCAACGCCCGATCCGCATACCCATCGTTGACTCGGCTGGCGGAGCCATCCAGGTTCCACCGGACGACTTGTTGACCGATTGAATCGTAGAAGGCAAGCCCGGCGACGTAACCTATCTCCGATATGTCGAACGCCTGGGAGATCGAGGTCGCCGCCGGCGCGATGGGCGTCATGCCGGTGCCCAGAGACCATCGAAAGGCTTTCGGTGAAAGATGGGGAGGAGATTCGTAGAAGCCGACGGCGACGCCTTGCGAATTGATTGACATTGGCGAAACCTCACTGCCCAGGGCTCCCATATCCATCGGCGCGACGGTGGTACTGGACCAAAACAACCCGCGCCGGTTTCCTGCACTGAGCCCGGATCCGACGATGAAGCCGTTGTCTGCAATGTCTGTCGCCGTCAAATTAGAATAGCCCTCCTTACCTGGCAGCAAGACGACGTTGCCTTGCATATAGACCGCGGCGTTGGCGCCCACGCGTCCGACAATTGCACCGGACGTGTTAATGGCAAAGGCCGCATCAAGCGGCAGGACAGACATGGAATAGGAAGACTGACCGGGCAGGGTCGCGCACCCCACTACCGACAGCAGGACAAGCAACGCTGAAAAAAGATGGGACATAGAGCTCCTCCTAAGTCGTCCATAGATCACCTTTGTGGATCGCATCATCGACCTTCAGGCTCTGGCATGAGCTGAGCGCGTCGTGTAGTGTCCGCGTGCCATTACCCGTCGGGCCGTGACTTTATCTTTGACGCATGGAGGCGCATCAAACAATATTAAATTTCTTGAGGCTTACTGGATTAAAAGAAGGAGCGACAAGTTCAAAGCAGAACACGATCAATCAGGCGGGCAAACAAGGCGCCATCATAAATTACTGTTAAGTTGGTGCGCCCGGCAGGAATTGAACCTGCGACCTGCGGGTTCGAAGCCCGACGCTCTATCCAACTGAGCTACGGGCGCGGGATCGGGGGCATCCCCCGGCCGTCGATTGTATGGAGTCGACGCGCCTCTGAACCCGCCGGACCTCT
>DATFCE010000224.1:0-3151 GCA_035253365.1 Nitrospiraceae bacterium | reverse complement strand
AAGGTGCTTGAAGGCGGGCACTATGTGAGTCCGTCGTTGGGAGAAAAGTTGGCGATGACCGTGAAGCCCGGCACGGAAAAACTGCCGCACGAGCGCTTGTCGGATCGTGAGTATCAAGTGCTGTGTTTGATTGCGGGGGGGAAAAGCGTCGGTGAAATCGCCGACACCATGCATCTCGGCGTGACCACGATCAGCACCTACCGCGCCCGCATTTTGGACAAGATGAACCTGAAGAACAATGTCGAGCTCACCCGGTATGCCGTGGAACAGGGGCTGGTGTAGTGGTGCAGTATAGAGCGCCTCCGTCAGGCCACGGTCGTGGACGGCTACCGTAGGGGCGACGACAGGCTGACGTCGAATAGAGGACGGGAAAATCCTATCTTGCCCGATAGCATCATCTTTTTTCACGGCGTATACCCACCAGTCTGAGCGAAATTCAAACGTCCGACAAGGAGGCTCGTATGCCACAGAAATGCTTGGCCGCTCGACCGCGCGTGATGGTCATCCATCATCAAACCGACTTCGCCCTCAAGCTGGCCGATTGGATCGCGGCCCTGGGGTACGAAGCCGCGATCGCGCGGAACGTGGAAGATATGCTTGCGTTGCTGCACGAGGCTCGGCCGGACGGCATCCTGCTCGATTTGCAGCTTCAGGCCGTAGGCGGGATGCAGGTGCTTCGCCTTCTGAAGGCCATCCATCCTGAGGTTCCTGTCGTCACGATCACGGAAGGACCGCTGGGCGATCTGGCTCTTTTGTCGGTTCGAGCCGGCGCCAGCGCCTTTCTCATCAAGCCGTTCGAGCTTGAGCACCTGAATACTGCGCTGGACGAGCACGTGCGGGCACGATCCGGCGCGAATCCATCGGACATCCACCGGCCGAAGCCTTCTGTCCATACGATATGGAACATGGCGCCTCTGGCGGGCGAGACCGGCCGATAATACTTCGTCTGAAAGGTCACGACACCATCACTCCGGCAACGAACTGAAAGAAGAAAGGGATCACGTGAAGAAACAAGACATGAAGGGTACGGCGAAAGCCAAACGCTCATCCACCCGTTCAGGTTCGCGACAGATCGAAGGGCATGCGAATGACTCGGCTCAGCCCGACCGGCCCGAGGACCACGCGAACGGAAATCGACACTCCGGCGATGATTCACGGGCGCGCATTGCCGCGCGCGCCTATTCCATGTATGAGGAGCAAGGATCTCGTCATGGATACGACGTCGAGCATTGGCTCAAGGCGGAGCAGGAAGTTACCGGCCAGGCAGGATGTTGAAGAAGACCTCCAGCTTGTATCTTCGATACCCAGCTATCGCTGGATAGGCGCATGCCCATCTCGCGCGCCACAACGTACCACCGGGAAGGAACGCGTTGACGCGCAGGAATTCCGGGGATAGGGTCGATACGCCTCGCCTCCTCGCTCGCTGCGGTCGTGTTTGGGGAAGGGGGGCGTTTTGGCGTCTGGGGTGCGGCGGTGTGATCGCGGTCTTTTGAACATCCAGTAGTGATGGCCTTTCACCGCAAGGACCTTCCTGAGTCCTTTTTGGGAGTCCTGCCTCTAATCCCCCATTGACATTCATCGGCCTCGCGGCTCTAATCACGGCGCTTCCGTATCCGAGGGAATGTTCAATCACAAGGAGGTCGGCTATGTGGGTCAGGCTTGTAGTCTTCAGTGCGTTCGGCTTGAGTTCCATCCTTGGCGGTCCGGTTTGGGGCGAAGAGAAGAAAGCGTCCCCGGCGGACGGCTTTACGATTCACGTCATAGCGCCTCATAAATTCGAAGACGGCACGGTGCACGGACCGTACCACCATTATTGCAAAGGCATCTCGCCTGAAGTCTTACAATGCCTGCTCTTTACTTCAACGGAACCGAATGCCTTGTTGACGGACATCGAATACTTTGTCGCGAAGCCGGTTGCTCGCGGGGCGGTCTCGGTAGACGTGTGGAACAAGTTTTATCATGACCATGAAGTCGAGATCGCGACAGGACGGGTTCAAGTCTTAGACATGCCGGAAGACAAGGCAAAAGCCGTGGCGGAAGCGGCGGCGAAAACCGATGGCATTATTTTTCATCTCTGGCCGGAAGGCGCCAAAGCGCCCACCGGCGAAGTGGGACATCCCCAATCTGTCGGCCATAAGCACCGCAGCCAGTAGTGGCACTCGGCAGGAGAGCAATCTCGCTCTCCTGCCGGTAGACACTGGCCTCACGACCGGCCTTCCCACGAATGATCATGCCGAGGTCGATTTCCATTCTTGCAATCAGTGTCACGGCGGCATGGGCCGCCGACCCGGAGGTGCTCCGTCCTCGTGTGCCCCCGGATCAACTGGCGATGGCCCGCTCCGTTGTCAATCCGTTGCCGTCGAGTCCCGAACACATCGAAAAAGGCCGGATCTTGTACCATGGGAAAGCCTTTTGCGTGGCGTGCCATGGCAAGGACGGTAAGGGGCTGGGGACGGATCTTGATCTAAAAGGACGGCTCCCAAGAAACTTTACCGATCGTGCATGGCAAGCCGCGCGGACCGACGGAGAGCTCCAGTGGATTTTAAAAAACGGCAGTCCCGGCACCGACATGGCGCCGTTCATCCCCTTGGTATTGAGCGAAGAGGAAGCGTGGCAAGTGGTGGTGTATATCCGATCCTTCGGCAATCCATGACGTGTCGGTATGCCCGCGTCCACGAGTGGGCAAGACGGAGTAGTCTGGGCGCTCTTGCTGATCCCTCCCCGGCATGCCGATATCGGGACAGGCGCAATGGGCGGTGGCCACTGATGGGCGCGTCTCCTATACGAATGATGTCTTTCAATTGTCATCTGCCCGCCGGGCCCGTTTTAGTGAAGACCCCCAGCCTTCCCACATTCGTCCCGTTAGACAAACCCAAAGACATGATTTAGGAACCGGCGGTGGAAGTCATTCGCAAGTTTCGTCCGGCGCGGGGGGCGACCGAATTCTCGGTCAAAGCGCACGGCTTTATCTATACCATTAATCCTATCTTCAACCATGCGGACTACCGCCTCCAAGCGACACAGGAATTCTCTCCTCAGACCCATCTCTTGCTGCGGTACCGCTATCTGCCGAACCTCTTCCTCGGCCCCAACTTCGAGCGCAGAACCGGCGAACGATTGATTGAAGCCGAGCGGGTCACCTCGCACACTT
>DATFCE010000223.1:0-6001 GCA_035253365.1 Nitrospiraceae bacterium | reverse complement strand
AAGACGCTGTGGCCCGCGTACAACCCCACGGTCTTGGCGGAGCGACCGGCGCCGTTTAGTCCTATACAAGATTCGCCTGGTACGTTCGATGACAAGATGATCGTGATCGATGCCAGTCACCTGGGCTGGACGCGGGGAAATGCACTGCCGCTCCTCCTCGATTTGGACCGCACCACTATTTTTCTGCATGACGCCTCGGTGCACAGCTTGGATGAGCTCCTTGATCCGAGACGGGGAGCTAACGCGCCGCACCCATTTTATTTTCGGAACCTATCGGACCGCGCCGACATGGTAGCGTTCTTGCGCAGTCTCGACACGAGCCACAGAATGAGCCGATAGCGGGGCTAGAATGTCCGTGCACTGGGTCTTGTGAGACCGTGGTGAACTCATCATTGAACTGAAAAGAAAAGGAAACCTATGGCAACCATCACTCAGGACATCGTGAAAGGTTCCATCGCGGGATTGATCGGCATCATGGCGCATGCGGGGACGGCACAATTTATGTGGGATTGGACGAAGAGGACAAACCCGGAGGCCATCAAACGGGAACAAGAGATCGAGCCTAAGGATCCGTTTCCGATCCTAGCCGACAAATTAGGATCTCTGATCGGCGTCACACCGACTGAGAAGCAAGAGAGGCAGTTCGAACAATACGTCACCGTCGGGCTCGGCGCAGGCATGGGCGCTCTCTATGCGATCGCCGCGCGTCGGTGGCCGCTCGATTGGCTGACAGGAGGTATCACCTTTGGAACGTTATTCTGGGCGATCGAGGATGAGGCAATGGGTCCTGCCATGGGCTTGGCGGGAGATAACACGCAATATCCTATGGAAGCGCACATCCGAGGCTGGGCCGCCCATGTCGCGTTCGGCATCGTCACCGCGGCCGTTGCACGGTCCATGGGTGTACGGTCCGGCTCCCGTCCAGCGGGCGCCACTCGAAGTCATGCAGGACGTACGGAGTAAATATGCCATACAATGAAGGGCATGGGGGGACGTCTTCTCATCGGCACGTCCGGCTGGACCTACGCGAGCTGGAGGGGCACATTTTACCCCGAGAAGCTGCCCAGTCGAGAGTACCTGGAATTCTATGCGGGAGCGTTTCCCACCACCGAGATCAACTATTCCTTCTACCATCTTCCGAAGCCCCAAACCTACGCGAACTGGGCCGCGCGTGTGCCCGAGGATTTTCTCTTTGCCGTTAAGGCGAGCCGCTTCATCACACATATCAAACGATTGCTGGATGTCGAAGAAGCGTGGCGGCTCTTTATCGACAATGCCCTGGTGCTGCAGAATCATCTCGGTCCGATCCTGCTGCAATTTCCCCCGAGCCTGAAGCAAGACACTGGCCGGCTCCAAGATTTTCTCACCATCGCTCAGCACCATGCAGGTTCTCGGGGAAAGCTGAGGCTCGTCTTTGAATTTCGCCATGAGTCCTGGTTCACGAGCGAGGTGTACCGGCTTCTGAGCCGACATGGCGCCGCCTTGTGTATCGCGGATTCCCATCGCTATCCGCGTAAAGACGTGCTGACCACCGACTGGGCCTACGTGCGGTTCCATGGTCGCAATCAATTGTTTGCATCCAACTATTCGCGGGCGGAGCTCCAGAAGGAAGCGCGGATTCTGAAGCGGTACCTCAAGGACGGCATGGACGTGTTGGTCTATTTCAACAATGATGCGAAGGGGTATGCGGTCAAGAATGCGAAGACGTTGGGCCGTCTCCTAGAGTAAGGTTGATTCATCCAGGGCGGACTTGCCGCTAGTTCTACAGCGCGGCGGGAGTAACGAAGGCGGCTATGGAATGTGAGAATAAACACCCAGCTCTACCAGTTTACAGCGATGAGCCAACACAAGCAGCTTTTGGCGGTCTGAGACGTCGAGCTTACTGAAGATGTTCGTGAGATGATGGCGGACCGTGATGTCGCTGATGAAGAGCCGCTGGGCGATCTCTTTGTTTCTTAATCCGGACCCAATGAGCCCGATAATTTCCCGCTCGCGTGCCGTCAAGTTGCTCGCTCGTGCAACCGTTTCATCAATTTTCGCCATAAGGGCTTTGCTAGGCTGTGCCGCCTTGTCGTGATGCTGCCGCGCCTCCGCCACTTGCGGGTCTCCACCGCTCACGCTATCGATGACGGCCAGTAGAACGGCAGATGGCTGCACCTTTAACACGATGCCTTCTGCGCCGGAGGACAAGGCCTTTTGCGCTAAGTCACCGTCCATAAGCCCGCTCAAAATCAGTATGCATGACTGAGGGCTGGCTTTCTTGAGATCTTTAATCAGCCGTAAGGCTCTCAGCTCATAGAGATCAAGATCGAGAAGGATGATGTCGGGTTTATCATGAGCGGCGGTCGCCAAAGCCGCGCGTGGCATGCTGACCTCCCCCACGATGACCAAAGTAGGCCGTGCCGCCAATGTGATCCGAAGCCCGGCGCCGATCATAGGATTACTCAAAAGAAGCACATTCATCGGTAAAGTACTCGGATGGGATCAGTTTTCAATATCCATACGGATGGAAGAGTCGTATGGATGCAAACTCTCCATATTGGAAAAGACAAGCCGCTGGTCGCGAATCACATCGACCAGTTATCATCCTTGACAAAAGACTCTCGGCGGCTCACTATTTCCACCGTCTCCTAACCACGAGGGCAACGATTCTTGGCCGAGTGGATTGTGGCGAGGTGTGGCCCGTGAGTGCCAGACCACTAACGTAACGTAGGTTGCAGGCTAAGACAGTATCCCATGCCTGACCTTCTGGCCGGCAAAGAGTTGGATGTATTAATCGGACGGCTGATGGGGTGGAAATACCCTAATCACCGGCACGTTCGCTTTGAAGACAGCGGCTCCGGACTCTGGCTGGTGTGGATCAGCGACGCGGAGCAGCCGAACGTGCCTGAGCAGGATCTTGGCCTTTGGGAAAGCTATACGCCTCTTCTAAAATATTCCACCACGATCTCCGGAGCGTGGCAGCTCGTCGAAAGCGTCTTCTTTAACCGTTATATTTTCTCTTTGAGCCGGAGTGTGAGCGGAACAAAATGGCTCTGCTCCTTCATTATGACGGAAAGCGAGTATTTCGCAGAAGCCGAGACCGCGCCGCTGGCGATCTGCCTGGCCGCCATCAGAGCGCTTCAATCCATGTCCCTGTTCGAAGAATACATCGAGTAAGGTTCAGGCGGATATTTCGGGACGTCTCGATGAGCGCGAACCGGGAGCTACATCTTCTGAAGACTCGCCGTAAAAGCGTCTACGGCTTCCTTAGTACTTCGGTAGCATTCGCATGTCACGCCGGACAACCCATTCGGATCGACAATGACGATGCGGCCGCGACGGTGTTCAAGGAACCGGCTGCTTTGTAGTTTGTCGATGACGCCGGTCACGGTACTGCGATGAACGCCGATCATCTCGGCAAGGAACGCATGGGTGAACGGAAACTCCAAGGCGCCGGTGCGATCGGCATGCGTGAGCAGCCAACGGGCGATCCGCTGTTCCACGTCATGAAAATGATTGCAGCCGCTCGAAATAAAGGCCTGCCGAAAGAAAATTTGAATGTAGCGCGCCAGAAGCGCCTCCAGGCACGGCATTTCCGGTCGCTGCTCGTTCAATAGAGACGCCTGCACACGAAGGGCGCCGCCCGGTACTTGGACGAGCGTCCTGCCGAATGCCCGGTCAACCCCAAAGAACACCGACAACCCCGCCATTCCTTCTTTGCCGACAATCGCCACTTCCACCGTGCTTCCTGTTTCCATGACATTGAGCAGGGAAATGGCGCAGGTCGTAGGGAAGTACACGTAATCCACCCGGTCATCCAGGTCATACAGCACATGTTGCTGGCGAAGCGCCACGGGTTCAACGAGCTGGATGAGTCGATGTCGCTCCGACAAGGGAAGGGCGTCAAGCAAGACGTTGCCCGGTGCATGCATCCCCGTGTGAGTCATAGAGTTGCTCCGGTCACTCATCGCTGTGTCGGCCAGACGACCGACTGAGTGGGCCGGGCTGGTTATATTCCGTTCTATCGTAGTTAGGACGTGCCTACCTGACTGGACACGGCGTCTCAAACACTGGGCGTTAAACAGCCGCTCACATCAAAGGGAGGGCACTCTAGCGTGGACGCGAAGGAGAAGCAATGGAAAAAACCAGACCCGGACATGAGAGCGCGGGACATTTGCTATGGCGCGCGGCGGCCACGCAGTCAAAGGAGCAGGACATGATTCGCATTCTCATTGTGGATGATCACACGTTCGTTCGACAGGGACTCAGAGCCGCCATTGCCGACATGCCGAACATGTCGGTGGTCGGTGAAGCGGCGAACGGCGACGATGCCTTGGCGTTTCTGTCCAAGCATCCTGTGGACGTGCTTATCCTCGATTTGAGCATGCCGGGCCGGAGCGGGCTGGACATCCTGTTACACATCAAACGCCACTATCCCGCCACGGCGGTTATGGTGCTCAGTATGCATTCGGAGGACGAATATGGACCACGGCTGTTGCGCGCCGGGGCGTCCGCATATCTCTTGAAGGACAGCGGCATCGACCATATGGAGGCGGCGTTACGGTGCGTTGCGCAGGGAGGAAAGTATGTCACGGCCACCATGGCGGAGAAACTCGCGTCGCGCATCGGCGCACCGGCTCCGCTCCCCTTGCATACCCGGCTTTCCGATCGCGAATTCGAGGTTTTGCTCTTGCTCGGACAAGGCTACCGCAAAGGACATATTGCCTCCCGTCTCGGCGTCAGTTGCAAGACCATCGACACGTTTCGCATCCGTATTCTTGAGAAGCTGAAAATGAAGACCACCGCTCAACTGATTCACTATGCGATGACGCATCGCCTGCTCGATCAACCGCTGGTCGTACGGTGACATCAACCGCGTCTTAGCGTCCGAATAATTGTTTCAGCGTCTCGGCGCCCTTCTTGAGGTCCAGCTTTTTGCCGTCTTTTCCCTTCAGCGCTTCTCCGATGGCTTCTTGTACCCGTCCCTTGACCTGTTCGCCGGCTTTGACCCTCAGGGTCTTGGCATCCAGCGCATAGGATGGTGATTGTGCCGTGCCGGCAATAATCAGCGGCACGCTTATCCGGCCTTTCGTCAGCGCCAGTTTGGCGACGGGCGATGTCCCCGCGATTTGTTGGCTGAGCGCTTCGGACAAATTGAGGGTTGCTTTCAGGTCGAGGGCTTGATCGAAGCCGATCGTCCCGACGGCTGTGGCTTGAAAATCATGGCTGTCCATCAGCACGCGATCGACGTTGACGAGACCGTCTTTGATCGTGAACGTCCCTTCGAGTGTGGAAAAGGCGGTTGCCTCAATTTTTCCTGGTGCGACGCCGGCGGCTTTGAGCAGCTCCGTGGCTTGGCGAAGGAGGTTGACCCCATCAATCTTGCCCTCTTTCACGGCAAAGCGGCCGTTGCCGGTCAACGCATTCGTCAAGTCCGGCATGGTGAATCCTCGCCCTCTGACGACAACCTGCATGGCGGCCGTACCGGTTGCCGAAACCGTCTCGGTAAAAGCGTTGAGGATGGGGCCGAGCTGTAATTTTTCCAGCACGACATTGCCGTCGAACGGAGGGCTCTTCGTCCCGATCGTGCTGCCGCCTTGCGCGAAAAGTCGCCCCCCGAACACGTTCAACGCCAGATTGTGAACCCTCGCGTCGGAGCCTTTCAGGCCCGCCGTCAGGCGCACATCTTTCATTTCGACCGGCTTGCGCAGCGGCAGCGTAATGGGCAGGTCATCGGTATTGATCGAGGGCGACGTGGCAATGACCTTGACCTCACCATCGAGCGCACTGGCCTTGACCATGACCAATGACGTCTCGAATGCGACCAGACATTCGAGATCGGTGCTATCGACCATTTCGTGCGGCAAGACGCCTTTTTTGAACGGATATGTCGCCTTGGCTTTGAGATGAAGATCTTTCACCGCCACTGATTTCTTGAAGGGAAGCGCGATCGGCAGGTCTTTGGATTCGATACCGGCGGACGTGACCTTCAGTTTGACGTCTCCACCTATCGCGCTGC
>DATFCE010000222.1:0-12264 GCA_035253365.1 Nitrospiraceae bacterium | reverse complement strand
CGGGGGCGGAACACCACGACTCGATTCCTCGCCGCCGTCTGCGTAAACCCGCCGGCCATCGTGATGGCTTGGAGCAGCGTGGTTTTGCTTTTCAGAGGATACCGACCGGGGGCTCCAACCTCGCCCAACACATAAAACCCGTAACTGTTGACCTGCTGGACGATGATGGACACGGCGGGAGTTTCCTTAAATTGCTTGAGACGGGTCGCAATCACATTGGTCAGTTCCGCGGGGGTCAGACCGTTGGCCTCAATATCCCCGAGCAACGGAAGAGAAATGCGCCCGTCCGGCCGCACGGCGACCAGCTTGGACAGGTCCGCGTTGCGCCAGACACTGATTTCCAACACATCTTCCGGCCCGATGTAATATTCCGGCGTGACGATGAGGGTATCTTTTTCTGCCTTCCGGGCATTCGCTGCCGAATCGTTGGCGGGCCGCTTGGTCGCGGAGGTCTCGCTCGTCTCTTTGACGTCCATGGGTCCGAGCACAGCACCGACGGTCGATTCCGCAATTGCAGGAGTCGCATCGACCCACAGCACCCCGCAGAAGAAAGACACCAAAATGTGCGCGGATCGCATTCGCTTCATTGTCCCCTCATCCGATTACATTCCAATCTACATTTCCACAGAATCAGTTGAACTATCGGTGCTGTCCGAGCCGTTGTCAAGACGCTGAATGATAGCATAACGGCAACAGCCGCACAGGGTCCCAACCCCGGGGAGTTGGCGCAGTTCAATCCACTGAACGCCTCGCTCACCGGGAACCGCGACGCTGTCCACGATGGTCGGTCGGAATCCGCGCACCCTCGACTCAGAAAGCGATAAACGATATTGGTCACAGCCGACTAACATTTTATATCTATTTACTTCGCGGCCTTTATGGCTTATAGTCGCGCTCCGTAAAACCACGCAGCAAGGAGCGACTATGAGAGGTCTTCGGCACAAAGACCTTCTCTTCCTCATCCTGCCTGCCATTCTGTTCGCCGCCGGGCTGTTTCCGGCGTTCTCCCAGGCCGATGGCCCCCCATTTGTATCGCCGTCATTACAATCGCCTCTGCTGGATCGGGTTCAAGAGATCGTCCATTTCACGCCTTTGTATGCGCCCGTGGCGGTCTCTTCCGCGCATCCTCGTGATCTTCTCAAAGAGGCGCAAGACCGGCGCGCACTCCATCTCTCGACGACAAGCTCGTTCTTCAGCGGGCGCCTTCAGAGCGAGAGCACGATCTCCTATGCCGGGGCGGACGGCACATCCGTGGATCAGGCTCGCGATGCCCGGCATCAAGCCGTGCGTCTTGGCCTTAACGGGACGGACGGACGCTGGCACTATGGAGTCGCATATCGGTCAGGAGGAGAAGCGGCCGTCACCGATGCCGATCAGACGGTGCGGACGGCGTGGGTCAGCTGGCGCTCGCCTACGCTGGCCATGACGAGTTCCATCCAGCAACAGTCGAATACCGTATCGAACGATTCGTCTCGCCCGCATCCTTCAGCTCTTCAAAAGCGTCTGGCCATGGATCTCACATTGCCGGCGTGGCCGACGCTCACCGTCGCCTATACGCAAGGACTGTCAAGCGGCTCAATGCTGCCGGTTGGGGCGCCGGCGCGGCATCAGACCGATGCCATCGAAACATCCCTCAATTACGAACTGTTTCGGGTAAAAGTCCATGCGGCGTCCACCTATGAGACGGCCGACGATCTGGTGCGCCCGGGAGCAAATGGGTTACGGGTCCAACATCTCGTGTCGAGTTCCTATTCACCGCTCGCCTCGCTCACCCTCGGCTCTACTCTTTCGCTCACCAACGAGCGAAGGGAATGGTCGAGCAATCGGTCCGAAACACCCTCCGCTGAAGTGACCATGGCCTACCACGCGCCACAAGATGTCGACGTCAGCCTGCTGAGCTCCTATAGCCGGACTCAGGACAGCCTGGGAACTGTCGATCTACGTAGCTTCAACGCCAAGAGCCTCTTGAGCTGGCGCGCCACGCATGTGGGCTTTTCGGCAACGACATTCAGCCTTGAGACCGGTTACAGCAATACCGCCGATCTGAATCAGTCCGCGAATCAGGCCGCTCGGTCGCTCGATAACCTTTCCGCCATCTTCCATGTCACGCTGACCGGCAAATCCTGGTCTGACTTTATCGGGCAATAGAGTAGCGCCGCCGTGGGCAGCACTCAGAATGTTTCTGTAACTCCCTTGACTTCCAGAGGCCCGGGCCAGTATGGTGTACTTGCTTATCGGTCCGGCAATCAATCATGAGAATGGACCATCACCAATGAGAACTGAGCGAGAGACTAGAGCCGACCGGAGTGCTGCACGACTTCCCTCCTTACCGGGTTCTCCCTAACTCTGACGTACCGACTCAGTTCCTTTCCGAGTAGAGGTTATTCATGACTGTCGCTATCTCCTCGTTCGAAGGTCTTGGTCTGTCTTCCGACATGCTCGCTCAGATTACGCAGGCAGGATATTCTCACCCTACGCCGATTCAGCACATGGCCATCCCCCATGCACTCGCGGGCCGGGATGTCATCGGATGCGCGCAGACCGGCACGGGCAAAACGGCGGCATTTATCATTCCCATCATTGAACGATTGGCGGGCCGAAGCGGGACACGAGCGTTGATCCTGACGCCGACACGAGAGCTCGCGATGCAGATAGAAAGAGTCATCGATCAACTTGGCCGGCGGCGTGGCCTCGGCGCTGCGCTGATCGTCGGCGGAGCCAATATGCAGCAACAGGAGCGCGGACTTCGGCAGACGCCCGAAATCATCGTGGGCACGCCGGGGCGCGTGCTCGATCATATGTGGCGAGGCACCATCAATCTTCTGGCGATCGAGATTCTCGTGCTCGATGAAGCCGATCGGCTGTTAGACATGGGCTTTGCACAAGAGATTAATCAGATTCTGGACGCGCTGTCCGACGAACGGCAGACGCTTCTTTTTTCGGCGACCATGCCGGAGGACATCCACACGCTGGCCAAGACGCGGCTGCGGAACCCCGTTCGGGTTCAAGTCACCGCGGCGGGGACGACGCCGTCCGCCGCCGAGCAGAAAATCTTCCATGCGACGCGAGATCAGAAGAACGCGCTCCTCTGCCGGCTGGTCCGGCAAGAGCCGGGAACCGCACTGATATTTACCCGGACGAAATCCCGAGCCGATCGCGTCGGGCAGATGCTGGTCGATGAAGGCGTGCCGGCGGCCGTGTTGCACAGCGACCGCACGATGGGCCAGCGGCGGGAAGCGCTCGAAGGATTCAAGCGCGGCAAGTACCGCGTCCTCATCGCCACCGATATCATGGCGCGCGGCATTCACGTCAACGGGATCGCCCACGTCATCAACTACGACATGCCCCACACTCCCGAAGATTATGTCCACCGCATCGGCCGTACAGCCAGAGCCCACGCCAAAGGTTGCGCCTCGACTTTCGTCACGCCGGAGGAAAGACGGCAGCTTCGGGCGATCGAGCGGCTCCTGGGGCAATCAGTGCCGGTCGCGCAATCGTGACATGGCCCTGACACAGTCTAACCCGCCGCTGATGTGCACAGACGCATCTTCCCGACGACGTTCGGAGCCATCTCAGCATTCACTCACTTTTCAGTTTTGCGACAACCGCTTCACCCACCGCTTTGGCGCTGGCTGGATTTTGCCCTGTAATCAGACGGCCATCTTCCCGCACATACGAGGCGAACGGCAGCATGGCCGTGTGATACTTCGCTCCTCTCTTCTTCAACTCCTCCTCCAGATTGAAGGGCACCGCCATCTCCCGTTTCGCCATAACCTCTTCGGGCCATGAAAATCCAGTGATCTCTTTACCTTTAATCAGGTTCTCCCCAGTGCTCAGCTTCACGTTGAGCAATCCGGTCGCGCCGTGACACACCGTAGACACGACCCTGCCCGTCTCGTAAAACCTGGCTATCAGGTCTTGCAAGGCCGTATTTTCCGGGAAGTCGAACATGGTGCCATGACCGCCGGTTAGATAAATGGCATCGTAATCTTCCAGTTTGACATCCGATACTTTCTTGGTGTTGTCGAGCAGGTTCATGTATGCCCGATCCCTGTACCGTTTGTCGGTGCCGAGCTCTGCCAGCACATCGTGGGAAAGGCTTTCCGGATCGAGCGGGATTGGGCCACCCGAGGGGCTGGCAATATCCATCCTGTATCCCGCTTGCTCCGCAACATCCCAAAAGTGGGTCAACTCTCCAAGCCAGAGCCCCGTGCGATAACCGACTTTTTCGTATTCGGGTACGCTGGTCACGATGATAAGAATTCGTTTTGTCTTGGCCATGATCTGTCCTCCAGTATTGTCTATGGACATAAGAAAAAACTTCACTGAGAAGCATGGTCCAATTACCGGTCAATACAGCAGCCATCTCACCGACCTTGAGGAAGTCAGGCCTTACACCAATTTATAAGCAGCAAGTAGCAGACAAACGCCTACGTACCAAGCAGCTAACCCATGTCTGGCAACTCGGCTGAGGAAGATATCCGCCGTCATGGCGTGGCTCGGTGTCGTCAATGTGTTGCTCACATTGCTTCACGCGCCATGTTCCCTCGGCCCCGCTATCTGGCTGGAAGAACAGAACGAACTAAAGTCGGTTTTGATTTGTCGTGTCGCTCAGATGGGGGCTCTTCGCATTCTGACAAATCCGCGGTGGCTAAAAGACGACGTGATGAGTGACGCGGAATTCTGGCGTGGGTGGGATACATTGTAGGGAGATGATCGGTTCAGTATGGTCAGTGAGCCACAATCACATCCTTGCCTATCGGATCAATCCCGACGGGTGAGTCATGCACGACAGTGAACAGACGGTGAAGTGAAGGAACTTGGCTTCTTGAACATGCCAAGTCATATCAGTACACCGAGAACTGATGCCGCTCCTTTCCCGAGATGTCCATGAAATGAACGTGTCAAATCGGCTTGATGAAGATCTTCCGGAATTTGACTAGCCGCGACTCATTATGCGCCTGAAGTCCGATGTACCGTTTCACACCAGCCTCGCCTGCTCCGGAAGGTGTCGGCCTTCCACGCGCCGGGTTCCCGCGCAAGTCATCAGGGACGTAAGCGGTTGAATCATATGTGAACGTTGTGCGGCGCTGCGGCGGACCGCCGTTGACACGCGCATCCACCTCAATCGTCAGGCCCTTGACTCGAATGATGAACGTGTGCCACTGGTTCGGAACGAGACCCGGGACAGCCAGCAGATTTTGACGAGGCTCATTGTAAATCGCGCCGGTCCCGCGGAATCGTTTGTCGACGAACTCGGCCGTTTCTCCATTGGCCTTCTTTGGATTGTCCCCGCCTTCGCTCGCGTCAATCTGGATTTCGAACCCATACTCGACGGCGATGAAGCCGGGCTCAAGGAAGGCTTGCTCTTTGCCGGGCGGTGGCTTATCAGGATCCGGGAATCGAATGAAGATTCCGGAGTTGTCCTTCTCGTCACTCGTCATCCAATCCAGGGACAGCTCGAAATCAGGAGGCGTAGGGATCGTGCACCAATAGAGCCCGAAGGGGCCGCGTGAGGAGGTCGCCTCCAGTTCACCGAAGCCGAACTTCACAGACGTCGCCGGAGCACCGGCCATTCGCCAAAACGGGGTCGGGCGGTCCTCAAACAGAAACATCCCCTCAGTGGCGATCTTCGGTGCGGCGAGATGCTTCGCGAGCCGGCGGCTCAGTGCAATTCCCGGCTGCACCGGGTTCGCGGAGCCGCATGTCGGCACGACCGACATATCGGTAACGTAGGCGTTGGTCACTCCGTGGAACCGCAAGTCCGGATTGACGACCGAGTCATCGGCGTTGTCCCCCATTCGTAACGTGCCCGACTCATGATACGTGGTGCCCAGGCCGTCAAGCTTGATGTGCTCGCCGTCATTCACCGGCGCCATCGGATTCTCCGGCGGCTCACTACGCATCGGCCGCTCCGGCACCTTGAAGAGCTTCAACACATCATTGGTGGCTTTCACCATCGCATTGAGCACCGTCACATCCTTCTCAATCAAATTGCGGATCGCCGGTTTCTGACGATCGAAGTCGTTATTGATGCGAACGAACGCGCGCTGAACCCCGAACTCGTCCTTCTCAGGGTCAAGGATGACCTCGCTCTTCTCATTATTCGGCGCCATCTCGCCGATGCCGCGAATCGCAACCGCGACTTCCTCATCCTTCGTCTGTCGAAACATCTCAAATTGATCGATATCCGGCACTTTCCGGAAGATTTCGACGTCGGCGTTTCCCTTGCCGTTCGGCACACCACTGGCGACGACCTGGAGATGGAAATGCCCTTGCGTAGTGTCGGGCTGATGAATCCTCCCGCGCAACTGGATGGCCGAGATCTCCAATTCATCCCGACTGATGCTCGCGAAAATCTTTTTCCCGCCTATTTCGATGTTGCGGGGGACGCGGAAATGGGTATTGGTCCGAAGATGGGCCATGAAGTTCTTCCCGATGTGCCCATAGCTCCTGATGCCCTGAAAAGAATCCAGAGCGAGCCGTGCGTCCTCGATCGCTCCCATCGCGAGGATCACCGCGGCGTTATGGGCAACCTCCATGGCACCCTGGTTCGTCTCGACTGTCACCACGCGCTTGATGTCCCCGCGGTCCGCCCCCACAGGAAGCGTCTGTAAACGGGTGACATGGCAATTCGGCACGATCATGATCTGCTTGCGGGAGTTGTTCAGCACCTGATCGCCGGTTTTGAGCGCATCATTGGCGGCTTGGCGGGCCGCCGCCATCATGAGCGGAACGCTGCTGAATTTGTTGAACGGAAAGAAGCCGGATCGAGTGCTCGACTGTACCGCGTACGGCGCATCCAGCCGCAGTTTTTCGGCGGGTGGAGGCTCGCCCATCATCTTCTCCATCTTTTTCAGATCGACATAATCCGGCAGTTCACTAATTGGAATCATATGGCTAATCGCGCCCACATTCTCGAAGAAGAAATCACGCATGACGCTGTGAAGTTCTCCATTCACAAAGTCGTTCGGATCATCCACACCGAGCTGGTGCGCCGCATCATCCCAAATACTTATCATCTTCGATCCATCCCCGACCGTCTCCTCCACCGCCTTCAGCTCTTCCACGACCCGTTTCGGCCATTTCCTCGGCGACGGCCCATCTGTCGGCATTTCACTCTCGAGGAACCGCGGCGCCCAGCCGCCCCAGAACAGCGATCGACCTCCGACGCAATAGGCCAATCCGTTAAACCCATCGTCCGAATGCCAAGGCACACCCCATACCTCATTACGAGGCGGCGCGGGTTTCGCGCGGTCGGCAGGATTCGGCTGCAGTTCGGCTATCGTGGCCGGTCCCGGCACCCCGATCCCAATCGCCAGGTTCTGTTCGTGCTCGGGCAAGAGCAACGGTCCGGCTTCCAAGACCAAGATCCGGCTATGGTATCGTTTGAACGGATCGAAGAAAGCCGGCGAGGCGGGATCCAAGTTGAACAAAAATGACGCCAAGGATCCGCCGAACATCCCTCCCCCGATAATGATGTAGTGAAAAGGGCTCTCACCGCCCCTGGTGCTCTCAAGCGCTTCCTGAAAACTGTTGCAGACATACCTGCCGAGCACATCACGTAGAAAATCAGTTTGTTGAGGCTCTTGTGCCATTGGTATCCCTCACAAGATACGGCTAGAAACATTCGTTGGTAATGGACCGTTCAATCGGTCGAGCGAGAAGTTGAGCAAGAGCTGTACCGTCTCCTTCGTCGGATGGTAATTTTGGAGTCCTCAGGGGTTACGGCGCACCGCGTCGATATCGATCTTCAAAGTTGGTATCTGAAGCGATACGGCTGTATCCTTTTGGCTGTATCCTTCCGTGAGTTGACTAGAACTGCGGCGGGTCACGATCATTATTCGCCGGCTACAAAAACGAGCGAATATTCGGCGAGCATTCTCGTGCAGACTGCCGGCACACGGAGATGAGAGGGCGGGACGATGGCTTTCAGGAAGGCTCAGCGGTAATTCCGAAGAATACGAGGCCAAGCCAATCATCCTCCTCAATTCGAACCGAGAACGGCGAGGAATAAGGGACCGGCACGCGCAACCAGTGTGATCCGCGGTTCTCAATAGCATGGGCCTCCAAGGAACAATTCTTCACCCCTATATTTCCTCTGCGACCAGAATCCATCCAAATCGCTCCTGAATCACCGGGAAGCCCGACGCTTCCTCGGGCAACTTGTCGCGCAACCCAACAGGAAGTACGATCATGGTCTTGCCAGGCTCCTGCACGTACGCGCGGATGTTCTCCTCTTCGTTCAGTCGAATGACAATGACTTTCCGTTTCGCGTAGAACACCGTCGACGGCCGGTTCGGGCCGTAGAAGATCAGTCGATCCGTCGGCTTCAGTTGGAGCCCCGCCGCTAAGGCCAGCTCTTGAGGGGGCGCCAGAAAATATCGGCTGAGGTGCGGCAGCGTGAGATGTAAGACGACCATGATGACCACGGCCATCGTGGAGCCCGCCGCCCAAAAGACGGCGGGGCGTCGCGACTCGGACAATCCTAAGTAACCCACCAACGCCATGCCGGCCAACAACAGTAAGGAGACAGCATACGGCCCCACGTCAAACTGAAATTGTGTGGCGTACGGGAAGTCCTTCGCAAGCTTCGCGGCAAAGGCGGCGAAGACGGATGGAAGCGACGCAAACGCCAGCGCGAGGACGGTTCCCAGCACGATCATCGTCCAGAGCGCGGTTCGCACACCCACAGGCGCGGGTTCCTGACCGGCTCGAGCCCAATAGGATGCCGTAACAATGGCTGCGGCAGGGTACAGGGGCCCGATATAGTGCGGAAGGCGCGTCGCGCCAAGACTGAACAGGATGAAGACCGCCAGAAACCAGAGGGCGGCGAAGAGTTCCAGGTCCTGATGTCCGGGCCTCATGTCTTCATCCCGAAGTGTCGCTTTCGCGACGCCGGCGTCCCGGCCTTTCCACATCTTGTACTGCTCATAGAGGGCGACCGGCAGAAAGGCGCTCCACGGGAAAAATCCCCACAGCAGCACGGGCACATAAAAAAACACCGTCCCTCCCCATCCATAAAATGGGTTGAGGAAGCGAGAGAGAGTATGTGTCTGGGCATCGGCGCTGTAGCTCGTCCCATGCAACATGAGCATGACGGCGTACCACGGAAGCGCCAGTGCGAGAAAAAGTACGAGCCCGCGCACGGGATACCCATGCCGCCAGAACCGCTTCCACTGCCTAGTCACCGTCAGATACGGAGCGATGGCGAGAAGCGGAACCAGCACTCCGACAGGGCCTTTCGTCAGGGTGGCAAAGGCCATTGCGGCATACAGGACCCAGAGCCACCGCTGTGTCCGTCCTTCCCCATGGAATCCCAACCAAAACGACAAGACAGCCAAGGTCGTAAAGAAGATCAGGACCATGTCGGTCAAGGCCTGACGGGCAGACGCGACCATGCCTACGTTGATGAGAAGCATCAAGGCGCCGATTAAGCCGACGGTCGGTCCGCGCACATGAGTCAGGAACAGATACAGAAGCGCAATCAGCCCAACGCCGAACAGCGCGGACGGAAAGCGGGCGGCGAACTCGTTTTCTCCTAACACCGAGTACGACCCACTCATCAACCAGTACAGCATAGCCGGTTTGATGAAACGCGGCTCATAGTTGAACGTGGGCGTGATGGCATCGCCCGTTTCGAACATCTCGCGTCCCGCTTCGGCATTTCTCCCTTCGTCACGATCCGTCAGCCCAATCGAGCCAAGCCCCCACATGAACAACACACAGGCCAGCGCCACGACGAGCAGAAGGCGACCGACATCGAAGGAGGCGGTCATCGGATCGCTGAGGAGGAGTTGTGCGTGGACGGAGAAGTATCGGGAGGGGTTGTGTCCGAACGGAATTGGTACCGCAAGCACCGGCTCTGCATCCAGCGGACAGCCATCAAATCATAGAGGCCCTTGAACAGACGATTGCCCACGCCGTACTTGGAGATCCCATGGATGCGCGGGTAGTGGCGGACCGGCACTTCCGTCACGGTGAACCCATGCATCAACGCTAGCGCCGGGAAAAACCGATGCATGCCTTCAAAGAGCGGCAGTTTTTCGATGACGGCGCGGCGAAATACCATGAACCCGCACCCGGTGTCGTGCATGCCGTCGTGGATAACCGCATTGCGGACCGCATTGCCGATACGGGACGAGAGTTTGCGGATGACATGATCCTGTCGAACCGTCCTCCTCCCGCAGACCAGATCATACTGCACGGTATACGGCAGGAGCGTCGCAATGTCGTCGGGGATCGTTTGCAAATCGCCGTCCATGATGATGACCAGATCGCCCCGCACCCGTCTGAATGCCGCATCCAAGGCGGCCGTCTTGCCGTAATTTTTGTCGAAGTGAATGACAGTGACCGTAGCATATCGCTCCGCCAGTTGATCGAGAAGTTCGCTGCTGCCATCGGCGCTCCCGTCATCGACGAAGAGAACCTCAAAGGTCGCCGTCCGGGACTCTTCCCGTGACTCCAACACCTTGAGTAACTGTTCGGTGAGGGGAACCAGGTTATCCCGCTCGTCTTTAACCGGGATGATCGTGGAAGCCCAGGTTCGAATGGAAGAGGCCGTCAATGGAAATTCCCCGTGAAATCAGAGGAGTGAATGAATCGTTTGCGACGGCTCGGACGCGTTGCATCTTATAGAAAGAGTGGGACAGGGTCAAACGGAAGCTCAGAGCCAAGGAGTTCTCCAGACTTTCGACTTACCTCCGGTGAGCTATAGCTACAAACAAAAAGTTATTGGTAGGACTATGGGAAAGTTTGTTTTGTGCTCTCGCACAGAAAGAGCGTGGACACAATAACCCTTTTTACGTAAGATTCGTTCAAGAAGTAACCTACCTTACAAGTGTCAGTTAGCCAAATAGGACGAAGGGACACGTCTTGCGAACGTTTATCAGCTCTTGAGGTTCTACTGCACAAGTGATTGCCATGAGACCAATATGGAGCCTCATTGCAAGCCGACGCTATGATTACTGTCACAAGGGACCGGATTAGGATTCGGCATGATCAACGGCTGATTATGTATTGATGAGGTAATGCAGGTTCTTGATGATCGATTCAATCCTCACCATCGGTTGATTCTTGAGTATCCAAACCTACCCCCTGCGTATCTATCTAGATAACAAATCTCAAGCCAGCATTTGCTCGCGAGGCTGGTCTGCGGCGCAGTGAAACTGTAATTACCTGTATTATTGGCGGCTTCGACCCGTCCGCTTTCTTCATGATACGGCGGCACGCTGGTTGCTCCCTCTTCCCTCGACCACAAACCAATCCGGATAACAAACCTGAACGTTCGACAAGAGGGCAAATCATGGAAGCTTCGGGAATCATCATCGTGGTCTTCACAATGTTTGGGATGCTCGTACGGCTTGCCGCCAATCTGACAGACGGCGGCAGGTGCGCCCCGCCAGCCATGCCGCCTCCAATAGAAGCGGATCGGTCACATCGATGATGAAGAAGATGCGCGGAGGTTTAGCAGTTCAACCCTTATGAGATTCCGTACTGGTGACACATGGCAAACATTTTAGTCATTGATGACGACCAAAGCACTCGCAAGCTACTCCGGCACGTCCTTGAAGAGGCGCGGTACACCGTGTTTGAAGCCGCCGATGGAGATCAGGCTCTGCGGCTGGCGCGACAGATGCCCTTCAATTTGATCATTACTGACATCTTGATGCCTGAACGAGACGGGCTCGAAGTGATTCGGCAAATGAAACGGGAGAACCCACTCGTCAAGATCATTGCCTTGACAGGGGGCGGCACCTATTTAGGCTTGGAGACGTTACAGACCGCCAAGGATTTTGGCGCCATAGAAGCCATGGCGAAGCCCTTTGACATTCATCAGCTCATCGACGTTGTTGGGAAGTCGATTTGCTGATACCTCGCATCCCCACTTATGCACTTCTCGGGATCCGCCATACCGGCTTCTCCTTCGCCTATCGGGATAGTTGTTTTATAAACGGCGGATCGCCGTAGGCCTGTCTATAGATGAGTAGCGGCGCCAGCGCGTCGGCGACAAAAAGAACGTCCGTGCCGCCATCCGGCATCGGGCGAAACAGATTCAAGGCTTGGCTATAGTGATAGCGGCAGCCGTGAGGGGCGAGATGGTCTTTCAGTTGTTCGGCCGGCTCCCAATTGGCGGTGAGCAGGGCCGTGCGGGCCGAGTTGCGGCGACTGAACATGAACGAGAGATGATCGGGGTACCAGTCGGCGCCGCCGGTGGCGTACGACACGAATAACTTGGCATGGGCACCGGCAGCTAATTGTGAC